>JAVBYB010000080.1 GCA_030824255.1 bacterium | reverse complement strand
AAGACCGGCGCATCGATCAGGAGGTCGCGCAGCGTGCCCCCGCCCACGCCCGTGATCGCGCCAAAGAACACGAAGGTCAGCACATCCTGGCGCTTCTTTGCGGCCATGAGCGCGCCTGACGCAGCGAAAGTCGCCACGCCCGCATAGTCCAGCACCGAGATCAGACTGATTTCCATGGCCATTACACAGCGCGAATTGCCAATCCGGGCAACTGGCGCCTAGCCTCACCCTGTTTCCTGGGAGGTTTGGCCATGCGCCCGGCGCTCGCCCTCGCATGCCTGACCGCCCTCGCCAGCCTTGGTGCGGCCAGCCTTGGCGCGGCGGGACTGGCGCAGACGACCCCCAAGGCCAAGACCGAAGCGCGCTATGCTGGCGGCTTCCGGCCCGACGCCTGCCGCTGGCCGCGCGAGGCGCGCCAGAAACAGCTTTCCGCCTGCTGCCAGATGGATCTCGAAATCGACGCTTCGGGGCGGATGATCCGGGGCGATGGTCAGTGCACGGATCCGATGTTCCTCGAGCCGACACTCCGCTGCCTTGCCGCGCAGGATTTCGTGCCGGCCACCCGCAACGGGCAACCGGTACGGGACCTGCAGCATCTCGAATACGAATGGCGGGCCACGGTTCCGCCCGGCCGCGATCTCTGCAACGCGCTCAAGACCAGCTGAAGGATACCCGGACGTGCAACCTTTCGAAGCGACAAACGATCTCGAGATCGACCTGCAGAAAGCGCAGGCGGGAGAGATGCCTGTTCCGGCTTTCCTGCAGCGGCTGTGGACCGCGGACCTGTTCGTGCCCAGCAGCGAGGAGATCAAGCTTCAGGGACAGGATTTCCGGCCTGTGCTGATCCCGCGCGAGGATGTCCAGCTGGTCGCCGTCTTCACGTCGATGGAACGGGTGGCCGGGGTGCAGAAGATCGCGCCTTTCTGCCTGAAGATCGTGGCGAAGGAGTTCCTTCCCCAGACGCCGCCAGCCTTTGGCATCGCCATCAATCCCGGTTTTGCCGTGGGCCTCGAAATCTCGCCGGCCGGGCTGAAGCAGATGATCAGGGAATTTTCGGCGCTGCATTGAGTGCGGCGGCTGGTCGACATAATTGCTGGCGGCATTGCGGCCTCGCAGGGAGAATCGCGTGGAATTCGGATCGGCTTTCCCCGGCAGCGGTGATGCAGCCCTCTTCTGGTCGGAGATGGCGCGTAACTGGGCGTCGGCTTTCACATTCGTCGCGGCCTTGCTCGCCGGCCTTTTCGGTCTCTTCCGCTATCTTCGCTCCGAGCGCATGCGTCAGACGGAGCAGGTGCGCGAACTCTACAAGATGTTCTTCGAGGACAATCGCTACCGCCGCATCCGTTTCGTGCTGGCCAATGCAGAGTCACCCGAATACGCGGCGCTGCGGACGGAGCTGGCCACGCCCGGCATGCCCCAGGCGCTCGAGGGCGAGCTGATCGACCTGCTCAACTTCCTTGAATTCGTCACCGGCCTCACGCGCCGCGGGCTTGTATCGAAGGCGGACATCGACTGGATGTTCGCCAGCTTTATCGACCGCGTCATCGCGATCGACTTTGTCCGCGCCTATGTGCTGCGCCAGGATTTTGACGAGCTGTGCGCAATGGCGCGCGCCGCCGACAAGAGCCGGCGGAAGTGAGCCTGCAGCGCCGCTCCGGTCTCCTCGTCGGCGGCTTCCTCCGGTTCCGCCGGGATGTCCGCAGGGTGACTGTCCGGATCAATCGCCCTGTCGGCGACATCGCGGGTGTTCCGCTCATCCCTTCGGAGGACTATGTCCACTGGATCAGCGCAACAGGTTCACGCCCATGATCAACCGCTCCGCCGGCCCGGAAATCATCCGCCTGATGGATCTGCTGGCCAAGCTGCCCGGTCTCGGGCCCCGCTCGGCCCGTCGCGCCGCGCTGCATCTGTTGAAGAAGCGTGACCAGCTGCTGACCCCGCTTGCCGCCGCCATGGCCGATGCCGCCGCGAAGGTGGACATCTGCGGCCAGTGCGGAAACTTCGACACGGTGAACCCATGTTCGGTGTGTGCCGCTCCGGGACGGGACAGTTCCGTCATCTGTGCGGTGGAGGAGGTGGGGGATCTCTGGGCTATGGAACGCGCCGGCGTGTTCCGTGGGCGGTACCATGTCGTCGGCGGAACCCTGTCGCCGCTGGACGGAATCCGCCCCGAAGACCTCAATATTGCGGGACTTGTTGAACGCGCCAGCAACCCTGATGTGCGAGAAGTCATCCTTGCCTTGAACGCGACGGTGGACGGACAGACGACCGCCCACTACATCACGGACAGGCTTGCACATCTTCCGGTGAAGGTGACGCGACTGGCTCACGGGGTGCCCGTGGGCGGCGAACTCGATCACCTGGACGATGGCACGATCGCGGCAGCTATGGCTTCGCGGAGATAGGAAACACGGCTGGGACGTCCCATGGCGAAACGTAATCAACACGTACCTGTACTGATCACAGTCGCCGCCGTTGGCGTCGGCGTGGGAATCGGCATGTGGCTCATGCGCGACCAGATCAAGGCTGCCGCGCGCAACGCCCGTCTGGCCAGCCGCCGCATCAGCGACCCGCTGGACGTGTTCAGCGCCGATGTTCCGGATGCCGCTTTCGAGGGTGTGGGCAATTATCCCTACATACCGGAAGGCTGGAAGCCGAAGCGCGGCGTGCGGGACTAGGTCCGCTGAACCGGCGGTTTTCCTGCCAATCCAAATCACGCTATGGATGCCTCCTCGCCTGAGAGGGGAATTATCCGCATGCGCAGCGCATTGCCCTTTCTGACGGGGCACATCCTGGCTGGCCTGATCCTGCTCGCCTGCGCCGGATCGGCCCAGGCGCAGACGACCCTCCCGCAGATCACCTCTCCCCAGATCACCGCACCCAAGGCCCCCACGGCGCCCAAAGCCCCGACAGCTACATCCAGCGGAAACGCCGCCACGCAGATCGTGCTGATGCGGATGGCGCAGGAGGCGCGGGACGATCTCCGCTCGGCCATGGCGTCCGTTGCCGAGACGCCCCCGAAGGCAGCCCGCGCGACCTCCAACCCCTGCGAGCGCGCCGGTCGCGGTGCATCGCTCTCCTGTATCGACCGCATCAAGCGCAGCCTGTCTCGTGCTGGCCTTTCCTCCGCTGACCGCACCCGGCTCGATCAGGAGCTCACCGTCCTGCGCAGCGCTCTTCTCGACATCCAGTCAGCCGGACCGGAGAAGAAACGCGCCGCCCGCCTCGCCGAGGCGACGACACGCGCCGAACGCATCGACGGCATTCTCGCAGGTCTGACCGAGCCCCAGGCTACGCCGGCAGCAACATTCTCGCTCGAAAAGCTGATCCCGGGTCTCAATCTCGGCGACTGACCGCGCGTTTCACGCACCGGCAGAATCGCGGGACGCTGCTTCTCCTGCCGATTGATCAGAACAAAGAAAGAACTTAAGCTCCAGCCCATGACACTCGACATCCTGCACATCGTCCTTGGCGTCCTGCTGCTCATCGCAGCCGGCGCCGCCTTCGTGTTTTCCCAGCGCAAGGCGCCCGACACGGCGCACCTTTCCGCGGAACTGGCTGAGCGCAACCGCGAGGTCGGCGTGCTGAGATCGGAGCGGGACGAGATTCGCGCGCGGGCCGAGAAGGCCGAGCGGGCGGAGGCAGGAATCCGCGCCTCCTTCGAGGCCAGCGAGGCCAAGGTCGCCGATGCGAAGGCCGCGAGCACCAACCTCACCGAACAGCTCACCGCGCTACGCGCCGAACACGGCAAGGCGCTGGCGGAGGCTGCCCGCACGAACGAGCGTGAGGCCAGCTTTGCGCGCGAAAAAGAGCAGATGCAGAAGATGCAGATCGAAAGCGAGGCCCGCTTCAAGTCGCTGGCCGACGCCGCTCTCCTGAAGTCGCAGCAGCAATTCATCCAGATCGCTGACGAGACGCTCAAGAAGCACAAGGAAGGCGCCGAGGGCGAACTCGGCAAGATGCTGAAACCGATCCACGAAACCTTCGGCCAGTTCCAGAAGAAGGTCGACGAGATCCAGAAGATGAGCACGGAGGATCGCGCCAAGCTGGAGGAGCAGATCCGCGGCGTCAGCGAAAGCGTGCGGAAGACGGAATCCGCTGCGGGCAAGCTGGCCAACGCCCTTTCCACCACGCGCCATGGCGGCCGCTGGGGGGAGGAGACGCTCCGCAACGTGCTCGAAATGGCGGGTCTTTCGCCATATGCGGATTTCACCGAGCAGAATTCGTCGGATACAGACAAGGGCCGCATACGGCCGGACGTCATCATCCGCATGCCCGGCGGCCGGGAACTGGTGATCGACTCCAAGGTGTCGCTCGACGATTACCTCGCCGCCTCGAACGAGTCCGATCCCGTCCGCAAGGCGCAGTTTCTCGCCGCTCATGCCGCCAAGGTTCGCGCTCACGTCACCGGCCTTGCGCGCAAGGATTACTGGAAGGGTTTTTCGGACCGGGTCGACTTCGTCGCCATGTTCATGCCCGGCGAGAACTTCTACGCCGCCGTGCTGGAGCAGGATCGCGAGATCTTTGACTTCGCCGCCAAGAATTCCGTCATCATCGTGACGCCCTCGACGCTGATCGCGCTCGCCAAGGCGGTCGCCTATGGCTGGCGGCAGGAGCAGGCTGCCCGCAACGCAGAGCAGGCCGTGGAGCTGGGCCGGGAGCTTTACCAGCGTCTTGCCAAGATGACCGACAACATGGGCAAGGTCGGCTCGAATCTCGACAAAGCCGTCGACAGCTACAACGCCATGGTCGGATCCTATGATCGCATGGTCGTGCCCCAGCTGCGCAAGTTCGAGGAGCTCCAGATCCCGACGGATAACCAATCTGTGGACGCTCCAGCCGAAGTCAGCGTGAAGGCCCGCACGATCCAGGCGCAGCTGACAGAAGCGAAGGAGACGCGGACGGAAGCCCCCCTGCTGGACGCCCTGCCAGCCTCCGCCGCCGGCGGAAAACGCAAATAGCGGGCAAAATCAGCGATAATTGTTGCGCCATGGTTCCCCACACGGGGTCCTTCACTTGACGTTCAGCGCGCCCATTCATAGCTAGCGGTCATGGCGATCCGTACCATCCTCACCGTTCCCGATCCTGTGCTGAAACAGGTCTCGAAACCCGTCGACGCCGTCACGGACGAAACCCGTGCGCTGATGGATGACATGCTCGAGACGATGTATGCGGCCCCGGGCATCGGCCTTGCCGCCGTGCAGGTCGGTGTTCCCCTGCGCGTCATCGTCATGGACCTCGCCCGCGAAGACGAGGCCAAGGCGCCCCGCTATTTCGTGAATCCTGAAATCCTGGAACTCGACGGCGACAAGCAGCCCTATGAAGAGGGCTGCCTCTCCGTGCCCGACTATTTCGACGAGGTCGAACGCCCCAAGCGCGTGAAGCTCCGCTACCTGAACTATCAGGGCGAGAAGATCGAGGAATGGGCTGAAGGGATGTACGCCATCTGCATCCAGCACGAGATGGATCACCTGCAGGGCACGCTGTTCATCGACCACCTGTCGCGCCTGAAGCGCGCCTATGCGATCAACAAGGTCAAGAAGGCCGCAAAGCGCAACGCGGCCTGACACGCACGAATTTGAGTTTCCGCGGAAGCGCCCGGTTCGTATAGAACCGGGCGTTTTCCATTGTGGGGCGGATCATGATCAAGGCGCGGCTGATCCGCTTGACCTTCGCGCTGCATCGCTGGCTGGGCGTTGTGCTCGGCGCGCTGATGCTGCTGTGGTGTGTCAGCGGCGTCGTCATGATCTGGCAGCCCTATCCCGCGATCACGCTCGGCGATCGCGACTATCGCGTCGAAGGCCTCGCGCCGATTGTGGCGCCTGACCAGTATGTGCTGCCCGAAATTCCCGATGCCGCCACCGTCTCTTCTGCGCGCATCGAGATGCTGGGCGGCCGTCCAGTCATCGGCCTGTCATGGGATGAAGGGGAGGGCGCAAGCGGCCTCTTTGATCTGCAGACGGGCGACCCTGTCGAGCAGATCGGCGAGACACAGGCGCTGGATGTGGCCCGCACCTATCTGGCGCGCCACGACCTGGACGGCGAACCGGAGATCGCTGGCGTGATTGACCGCGATGAGTTCACGGTCGCTGGCTATTTCAATTCATGGCGGCCGTTCTATCACGTCGCCCTGAATGATCCCGAAGAGACGATCCTCTACATCTCGCAGAAGACCGGAGAGGTGCGCCAGTTCACGACCGCCTCCAGCCGTTTCTGGACGTGGTTGGGGCCCATCCCGCACTGGTTGTTCTTCACCGAGTTGCGCAAGAACACCCCGCTCTGGACCAACATCATCATCTGGACGTCGCTTGCCGGCTGCTTCCTCACCATCATTGGTCTCTATGTCGGCCTGCGCCAGCTCCGCCGCCGCAAGTCCACCGGCAAGCTGGCCTCGCCCTATCGCGGCGTGAAATTCTGGCATCACATGACCGGCCTCGTCTTCGGCGTGCTGGTCCTGACCTTTTCTTTCTCGGGCTTCACCTCGATGCAGCCCTGGGGCTTGCTCGATCTCGGCCAGCCCGCAAATGACGCGTCCAGCCGCTATCGCGGCGATCCTGTTACATGGGCCGAGGCAAAGCCTGCGTTCGATGCGCAGATGATCGCCCTGCGCACCATCTCGCGCGAGCGCAGCCTGGTGTCCTATGCGCAGATGGAAGGTCGTCCGTGGTTCATCTGGCAGGCGGCCGACGGCTCGCGTCGCCGGTTCGACGCCGCCGGTCAGCCATCGCCCTTCGACGCCGCCGCGCACCAGCGCGCCGCTGACACGCTTGCAGGCGACAGTGGTCCCGCTGTGGCCGCGCTGATGACGGAGCCGGACGAATACTATTACCCCGGCGCAGCCGCGTCAGACCTGCCCATCTTGCGGGTCAGCGTGCCTGCAATGGACGACACGCGCTTCTATCTCGATCCGGATACGGGTCAGCTGCGTTTCACCGCCGACCCTGGCGCGAAGGGATTTCGCTGGCTTCACCTGGCCTTGCACACGTTCGATGTGTTGCCGCCTGGCGTGCGCGAGATCGTGATCCTGCTGGTAATGCTGGGCGTCACCGCCGTGTGCGGCTTCGGGGCCTGGATGGGCGTCATGAAGCTCGCCCGCGGGGGCAGGCTCGACAACATCTCCGACGACGAGACGGCAGCCTAGAAAGGCGCGATCTGATCGTAGAGAAGCTTGCCATACCGATCGCGCTGGACGGCCGAGATGTCGCCCCGGCCGCCATAGGAGATGCGGGCCTCGGCAATCTTGGTGTGCGCAATGGTGTTGTCCGCGGCAACGTCTTCCGGGCGGATCACGCCTGAGATCAGAAGCTCGCGCAGTTCGTTGTTGATGCGCACTTCCTGGCTGCCGCCGATCACAAGATTGCCGTTGGCCAGCCTGTCGGTGATCACCGCCGCGACGACGAGGTTCACCTTTTCCTGCCGGTTCACAGACCCAGTGCCGTTCGAGGCCGAGTTGGAGCCGAACGCCACGCCCGGGGCCAGCGACGGCGTGCCGGGCAGGGCGTTCTGGATCACGCTCTCAAGGCCGAGCAGCGCTTCCACGCTGGTATCCGTGCTCGACGTGCGACTGCGGGCCGACGTGTTGTTGAGCTGGGCCGAGTCCTGGATCTCGATGTTCACGGTCAGGATGTCGCCGATCTTGCTGGCGCGCTGATCGTCGAAGAACGACTTTGCGCCCGCGCGCCAGAGCGAGTTCGCGGCGGCGGGTTCCACCACGGGGACGGGGATTGGCATCGAGACACGCTGCGAGCCCGCGATCGTCGCCGGGTTCTGGATCGCCGTCAGCTGCGGAGGCGCCACCGCCTCACCGATGCCGGCGCATCCGCCCAGCAGCATCGCCGCCAGTCCAGCGCCCGTCGTGATTGCGTGTTTCATCGTGATGCCCCAATGGCCGAAGGTCAGTTGACGCGCGCTTCGCCGGGGCCTGCGGCCACGGCTTCGATCGTGCGTTTCGAATAGCTGTTAAGGACGCGCACGGCGCCGCCGCGCGCAGCCTCGTTCTGTGC
>JAVBYB010000092.1 GCA_030824255.1 bacterium | reverse complement strand
GCGCCCGCCGCGATACGGCGCTTGCGCGAGGCCTGCAGCACGTCCGGCTTGCGGCGTTCCTTCGGCGTCATCGACATGATGATCGCCTCCTGGCGCTTCAGCATTTTGTCGTCGACGCCCGAGGCGGCCATCTGCGCCTTGGCGTTCTTCACGCCGGGCATGAGATCCATCAGGCCGCCGAGGCCGCCCATGCGTTGCATCTGGCGGAGCTGGCCGGCGAGATCTTCCAGGTCAAACTGACCCTTCTGCATCTTCTTGGCGACGCGCTCGGCCTCGTCCATGTCCATCTCGGCCTTGGCCTTCTCGACCAGGCTGACAATGTCGCCCTGCCCGAGAATGCGGCCTGCGATGCGGCGGGCGTCGAACACGTCGAGCCCGTCGAGTTTTTCGCCCATGCCGATGAAGCGGATCGGCAGGCCGGTGACGTGGCGCATGGAAAGCGCAGCGCCGCCGCGGCCATCGCCGTCCATCCGGGTGAGCACGAGGCCGGTGAGTGGAAGGCGCTCGTGGAAGCGCCGCGCGGTTTCAACGGCGTCCTGGCCGGTGAGCGCGTCGGCGACGAGAAGCGTTTCGTTCGGATTGGCGATCGCGGCGATATCAGCCGCCTCGTTCATCATCTGGTCGTCGAGCGTGGTGCGGCCCGCCGTGTCCAGCATCAGCACGTCATAGCCGCCGAACTTCGCCGCCTGGATGGCGCGGCGCGCAATATCGGCCGGGAGCTGTCCGACGACGATCGGCAGCGCATCAACGCCGACCTGATCGGCCAGAACCTTGAGCTGTTCCATGGCGGCCGGACGGCGCGTGTCGAGCGAGGCCACGAGGACCTTCTTGCGTTCCTGTTCCTTCAGGCGCTTGGCCAGCTTGCCCGTCGTGGTGGTTTTGCCCGAGCCCTGCAGGCCGGCCATCATGATGATGGCGGGCGGCGAGTCGATCTTCAGCGGGGGCGGCTCTTCATCGCCGCCGAGCACGCGCACGAGTTCGTCGTGCACGATCTTGACGACCAGCTGGCCCGGCTTGATCGACTTGATGACGTTCTCGCCAATCGCCTGCGGACGGACATCGTCGATGAATTTCTTGACGACCGGGAGCGCCACGTCGGCTTCCAGAAGCGCCACGCGGATCTCACGCAGCGCCTCGTTGACGTCCTTCTCGGACAGGGCGCCGCGGCCGGTGAGGCCGTCGAATACCTTGCCAAGACGATCTGTCAGCGCGTCGAACATCGCGGATCCTTTTCATGCCGGAGACCATCTCCGACATGGGTAGCCCGTTTCCCGCGCGCAAACCCGAACACGGGCCAAAACGCCAAACACCCCGCTGAGCGCAACGCGCCGGGCGGGGGACCTCGCCAGCCTCGTCCGTCAAGTGACGGGGTCGTGCCGGTCAAAGCACAGGAATCCCAGGATTTGGGGGTTCTGCGCGGAAGGCGGGTTCCCTACGCCCCCCTGTGGAGAAGGTCAAGGCAAAGCAGGCCCGGATAGGTCCTAGGGGAACCCGGCTCCCCAGCATACGTTGCAGGGCGACCTTCCCGGTTCCCGAGCCCCGCCATGCCTGCCTTCCAGCTACGCCATTCGACGACTTACGCCTTTTCCTCGCCGGTCCAGCTTTCGCCCCACACGCTCTATCTGCGGCCGCGGAGCGATCACAAGCTGACGGTCCAGGCCTCCAGCCTCACCTTGTCCCCGCCGGCGGAAGTGGTTTGGCGCAGCGATCTCTACGGCAACTCGATTGCGATCGCCTATTTCACCGGCACCACCACGCAGCTCGACATCGTCAGCGAGCTTAGCGTCGAGACATTCCCGCGCTCGGAAAGCCAGCGCCGACTGCTGCTGCAGACCGGCACGACGCAGTACTCGCCCACCGAAAAGCGCATGCTGTGGGCCTATATCGACCAGCCAGCCGACACAGCGAAGGCGGCCACGGACTGGATCAAGCGCGGCGCGTCCGGCGTCCAGAAGGGCCAGTATGAGCGCCTGCTCGAATGCGCGGCGCGCATCCGCTACGAGTTCGACTATCGCGTTCGCTTCGAGCAGGGCCTGCAGACGCCGTCGGAGACGTTGCGGCTCCATTCCGGCACCTGTCGCGACTTTGCCGAGCTGATGATCGCCGCTGCCCGGAGCCTTGGTTGCGCCGCACGCTTCGTGACGGGCTATGTCTACACGCCCAAGGCGGCGCCGGGAGCATCTTCGCCGCATGCATGGGCCGAGGTCTACATCCCTGCGGTCGGCTGGATCGAGCTGGACGCCACCAACGGGCTGGTCGACGATGGCGACCTGATCCCCGTCGCCTCGGCCGCATCGGGCGTCGAGCTGACGCCGATCCTGGGGGCCTTCACCGGCTATGGCGCGTCGTCGACACTGTCGGTCGGCGTCGATGTGACCAAGCTGCGCTGACCTGTACCCGGCCGCCCCGCAATGCTAACCGGCGGCAAACCGGGAAGTTTGCATGCGCACCATCGGCCTGATCGGCGGCATGAGCTGGCAGAGCTCGCGCCTCTACTATGACCGGATCAACCAGATGGTGGCCGAGCGTCGCGGCGGGGCAAGCTCGGCGAAGATCGTCCTCAATTCGCTGGACTTTGCCCCCATCGCCAAGATGCAGAGCGAGGGGCAATGGCGCGAGGCAGGCGCCCATCTGGCGAATGCCGCGCAGGCGCTGGAGCGCGCCGGAGCCGATGTGATCGCGATCGGCGCCAACACGATGCACAAGGTCGCAAATCAGGTGAAGGCGTCGGTGGGCGTTCCCCTGCTCCATATCGGCGATGCGCTGGTGAAGGAGCTGCGGCGGGATGCACGCTCACGCCCCCTGTTGCTGGGCACGCGCTACACGATGGAGGACCCCTTCCTCATCGATCATCTGGGCAACAAGGGCATCGGCGCGGTGACGCCCGACAAGGCTGACCGGGACGCCCTGCACGCCATCATCTACGATCAGCTGATCAAGGGCATCGTGACGGACGACGCGCGCGCGACCGTTCGCGCGATGATCGACCGCTCTGGCGCGCAGGAGGCCGACAGCGTGATCTTCGGCTGCACCGAGATCGGCATGCTGTTCCCGCCGGCCGAAGCGGGAATGCCAGGCTACGACACGCTGGAAATCCACGCAGCGGCGCTGGTCGATTTCGCGCTGGGCTGAGGGTCCTCGCCGTCTCGGGCAAATACCGGCTGGACGGCTTGCGCCGCGCAGCACGAATGCCTCGTGTTGTGACAAAGACGCAACGACGGTTGTGCGCGCATTCTCCGAAAACCGTTATGGCGTTCCATACGCGCGCAAATATACGCGTTTACACACTCTCGATGATACCGGTATGGCCCGCATCGATGACGCAACGGAAACCAGATTTAGTATTACGCAACGTCTTCAAGTGTCTAGTCGCCGGTCACGGCCCCGTGTTGATCATTGACGTAATGGAAGGTGGCTGACAGAGCGCACCGGCACAGGCCTCGTGAAGAGGGCCTGAAACCGGGAGGACATCATGAAGAAGTTTGCGCTCACCAGCGCATCCAGCGCCACGCTTGTCGCCGCCCTTTTTGGCGGCTCGGCATGGGCCCAGGACGCAGATCAGCCGCCAGTCGTCGACACGATCCAGCAGGAGCAGACCGACGCGCAATCAAGCGGCGGAGATCGCGTGGTCATCACCGGCACGCTGGTGGGCGGAGCTTCCGAGGACGCCCCCCTTCCGGTGCAGACCTTCACCATGGACGATCTGGCGGAACAGGGCGTTCCGACGGCGGCTGAGTTCCTGCGCTCGCTGAGCATCTCTTCCGAAGCTTCTGGCGAGGCCGACTCCGCCATCGCCGGCGCGGCTGCGGGTTTCGCCAACGTCAACCTGCGCGGCCTTGGCCCCTCGCGGACGCTGGTGCTTCTTAACGGCAAACGCTTTGCCTCAAGCGATGGCGGCACGGGCGCCGACATCAATACCCTGCCGATGATGGCTGTCGGCCGCATCGACGTCCTCAAGGACGGCGCATCAGTTACCTACGGCGCCGGCGCCGTTGGCGGCGTGATCAACTACATCACGCGAACGGACGTGGACGGTTTCGAAATTTCCGCGAGCAAGAAGTACTTCGCCGACTCCAATGGCGAGGATTCACTCGAAGCCCTATGGGGCGCCCAGACGGACACGGGCAACCTGCTGATCGGCGGATCCTGGGGTAAACGCTACGAACTCAGCGCGGCTGATCGCAGCTTCTCCACCCTTCCCTACCAGCAACAGCCCGCCGGCTGGACAGTGTTCGACTCGAACCCCGGCTCCTACTACACGGCCAGCACCGGAACGACCGCGCTGCGTGACTACACGCCGGACAGCTGCCGCGCCATTGGCGGCCAGATTGTCTCGAGCCTCAACAACGCCGCCACCGCAACCAGCGCCAACGACTGCGCGGTGCCGCTCCCGAACTACTTCAACCTGATCGACGAAGAAGAATACCTGCGCGGCTATCTCGAGTTCAATGCGGACTTTTCCGACACGCAGGAGTTCCACTTCGAACTCGCCTACGCGAAGACCACGAACCCGAACATCAACGCGGGCAACTCCCTGCCCAACGGCAGCAAGCGCGCGACGGCGACGAACACCTTCCCGGCCTTTCCGAACGGCGCCTTCACGGTTCCATACACGCAGACCGTCTACAACGCCGCCGGCGTCGCGACCGGCGCTTCGGCCGCCAACCCCTTCGCCGTCGAGTTCTTCAACCGCCTGAACGCCAATCGCGTGGCCAACGGCCTTGCCCCGGTCGCCACCGCGAACCTGCTGACGCACAACCAGTGGCGTCCGCTGATGTTCGGACCGAATGGCCTGTACGAAGGCGGCCATCGTGTCGAACGCCAGGAGCGCGAACGTTTTGGCGGCTCGATCGCGCTGTCAGGCGAGTTCACGCCGGAAGGCCTGTTCGCGTGGGTGCCGGAGGGCACGACCTACGAGTATTCGGGCACGTACAGCGAGTACACGAACCTGTCGCAGCGCCCTGACTGGGTCATCTCCCGGCTGCAGGATGCACTGAACGGCTATGGCGGCTCCGGCTGCGCCGCCGTCGACCGCGTGGCGACGAGCTACACAAGCGCAGCAGCGTATGACGCCTCCGTCGGCATGCAGTCCGACACGGCGCCGGGCACGAATGGCTGTCAGTACTTCAACCCGTTCGCCTCCTCCTTCGCCAACAGCTTCGTCAACAATGGCGCCAATCCCTCCTATGCCGGCGCGACGTTCGAGAATTCGCCGGAACTTCTCCGCTGGATGACGCATGACCGTCGCTACGAAACCACCAACCGCGCGCTGACGATCGACGCCATCTATTCGGGCGTCATCCCCGGCTTTGAACTGCCGGGCGGCGAGATCGGCTGGGCATTCGGGACGCAATGGCGCCAGACGGAAAGCCGCGGCGGCCCGCAGAACGAAGACGAAGAACTGAACCGCATCGCGCAGCTGGATTGCCCATATGGCGACCAGAACCTGACAGCAACTTTCCCGAACCAGGGCGCCTGCCTTGCACAATCGGGTCCTTATTTCGGTTCCGGCATCAACCGTCAGGTTCCGTTCTTTGAAGACCGCCAGACGATCTCATACTTCGGCGAAGTCCAGCTGCCGATCCTCGACAACCTCAACGTGCAACTTGCGGCCCGTCGCGAAGAGTTCGGCGAGATTGCAGGCGACATCTGGAAGGTTGCCGCCAAGTACGATCCGTTCGACTGGCTGTCCTTCCGCGGCTCCTACTCGACCAACTTCCAGGCGCCGCCGGAAGACCTGGGCGCGCTCGGCGTGGAACAGGGATCTGTCTACATCTCGTCGCTGCTGCGCGGTCTCAACACGACCATCAACACGCTCGACGGCATCACCCCGGAAGACGACACCGGCCAGAACATCGGTGTGATCTTTGCGCCGGAAGTTTTCGGCGGCCAGCTGCGCGCGAGCGCTGACTGGTGGAAGTTCACCATCGACGGCGAGATCGCTTCCACAGCGGTCGGCACGGCGCTGCGTGAAGTGTTCGGCACAGGCGCTCCCTCGCAGACCACCGCGGCCAACTGCGCCTCGCCGTTCATCGGGTTCTTCGAGTTCACGACCGGTCCGTGCGCACAAGGCACGACAAACGCCTCGCAGATCTCGAACGTGTTCCAGTACACGCTGAACACGGGCGGCTTCGACACATCCGGCATAGACTACAACGTGGACTACACCTACCCGATCGGCCCCGGCGACGTGATCGCCACACTGTCGGCGACGCAGGTTCTGGCCTACGACGTCAAGGGGTATGGCGTGCCGGGCGTGATCGACCAGTATGCGCCGAACTTCGATGGCCTCGGCCTTGCGAACCTCGGCACCGCCGGCACGATCATGCCGGAGTGGCGCGGCAATGCGAGCCTTCGCTACGCGATGGACGAGCACAATGTGGGCGTCCGCGCCAACTACGCGTCGGGCTTCATCGATGACACCCCTGCTGTCCGCACGGGCCGTGGTCCGGATAACATCACCGGTACGGCGGACGATATCTTCGCGACGTACGGACTCGGGGCCAACGACCTTTGGACGTTCGACTTCACCTATCTCTGGACGCCCGCTTTCTGGGATGGCCTGAGCCTGCGCGCCGCGATCATCAACTTCACGGATGAGGATCCGATGCCGGCCCAGAACACCAATGCGGGCGGCGCTCCTTCAGCCACGCGCACCGGCTACTATCCGGGCTATGGCGATCCGCGGGGACGCCAGATCGAGTTCGGCGCCACCTTCAAATTCTAGGCTGATCCTCCCCAACTGAAGATCGGTGCACTGGCGGGGGGCCCTATGGGTCGCCCGCTTTTTTTCATCCATAAACGCGCTTCGGTCGCCAGCCATCAGCGCCTTCCGGCAGGAGGTCGAATGGGTGAGGCTGCACGACGAATACGCCAGTCAGGGGTAGTGGCCAGACGGCTCCGGGCGAACATTACAAATCGCGCGCCGCCTTTGGTTTGCCCCAAGGTCGTGAGTTCGTGATGAAGCGCTGCTTGCGCGGGACCGGGTTGGCCTGCAAGCTGAATGCCCTGTCGCCACTGCCCTGTCGCCGGAGCTGACGATGAAGCTTCTGTCTCGCATGAGGGGCGCCGCCGCCCTTGCTCTGGCCATGCTGGTCGGCATCGCCGCGCCTGTAACGGCGCAGCAGGGACAGATGGCCAAGGTCGACCTGGAGCTCCTGCTGGCGGTCGATATCTCGCAGTCGATGGACTACGACGAGCATTCGATCCAGCGGCAGGGCTATGTCGACGCTTTCCGCCACAAGGACGTGATCAGTGCGATGCTGTCGGGACCCGAGGGCAGGATCGCGGTGATGTACATGGAATGGGCGGGCGATTTCGACCCGATCCCGACCATCCCCTGGACCATCATCGACTCGACCGACGCAGCCAAGAAGTTCGCTGACAGGCTGGCGAACGAACCGATCTATGGCGAGCAGCGCACCTCCATCTCGCGGGCGCTGCTGACGGCGCAGGACTACATCCTGAACAACAACATCGCCTCGCACCGGCAGGTGATCGATGTGTCGGGCGACGGCGCCAACAATGCCGGGCGGCTGGTCGAGACGGCGCGGGACGAGGTGGTGAAGAGCGGGATCATCATCAACGGCCTGCCGATCATGCTGAACAAGCCCAAGGAATTCTACGACATCGACCATCTCGACCGGTACTACAAACACTGCGTGATCGGGGGGAATGCGGCTTTCATCGCGCCGGTGTTTGACCTGCGGCACCTGTCGTCCACGATCCGGAAGAAGCTGGTGATGGAGATCGCAAGCCTCGACCTTGATACGGGCGCAGCGCCTATCCAGTTTGCCGATGCGCCGGATGAGCCCCTGCCCGGCGAGGCCGGCATTGTACGTGTTCAGCTGAAACTGCCGAGCACGAAGACCGATTGCACAGCTGGTGAAAAGGTCTGGGGCGGCGGTCGTGGCTTCCGCTTCAACGACTTCCAGTAATCACGCGTTTGGCGTCAGGCCTGCGCGCGACGGTACAGCGCCTTGTCGGCGTACATGGCCTCGTCGGCGCGGGCGAGCGCCTTTTCCGCGGTATCCGTGAGGCCGAGCTGGATGAGACCATAGGCGGCGGAAACGTAGAGCGCCTCGCC
>JAVBYB010000129.1 GCA_030824255.1 bacterium | reverse complement strand
CGGTGTTGATCGTATCCGGCGACAGGATGGCCAGCACGGCATCTTCCGTCTGCGCCTGGCGCAACGCATCGCGGATCCGCTCCTGACGGAACATGCGGGCCGCACGGGCCAGCGCCCGCAGGTGGTCCGCTCCCGCATCGGTCGGCGCCAACAGCATGAAGATCAGGTCAGCCGGACGCTCGTCGATCGCCTCGAAATCTGCAGGCTCCAGCAGGCGGACGAAGCCGCCGACCGGACGGGTGAGGGATTCGATCCGGGCGTGGGGAATAGCCACGCCCTCGCCGACGCCGGTCGAACCGAGGCGTTCGCGCTCCTGCACGGCTTCGTGAACCTGGCGCGGGTCAAGACCCAGCGCGCGGCCCATCATGCCCGACATTTCGGACAGCACCTGTTTGCGGCCCTGCCAGCGGGCGCGGGCGGCAATGGCGTTGGGAAGAAGAAGATCGCTGAGACTGGACATCAGAATCGCCTGCCCGGCGAGGACCGCCTTGAAAGCATCACTCTACAATTCCCTCAAAAGGGAGCGCCCCGACGCCCGCGCCCGCGCCCGCCGCGCATACCCAACTTGCCCGGCTTGCGCCAGCCCGTTTGGATGCCCGTGACAGTCCATTTGCAAATCTTCAGCCGTCTTAGCCGGGATCGACCCAGCCGACATTACCGTCAGGTCGGCGATAGACCATGTTCAACCGGCCGTGAGCCGCATTGCGGAACATGACTGCCGGAGAATCCGCCAGCTCAAGCTGCATGACCGCCATCGAAACAGTCATCGTCTGAATCTTTGTGTCAGATTCCGCAACGATAGCGGGAGCGTCCCCATCCAGCCCGTTCTGCGTGTGAGAGTCATCCGCATCGCCATCCACCACATCGACGGAGTCAGAATCATCCGTTGGAAGAATAATGCGCTCGGGAGCGACCTCGATCACGCCGTTCTCTTTCACCCGATGGTTGCGCAGCCGGTTCTTGTAGCGGCGGACGCGCTTCTCGATCTTGTCGAGCGCTGCCTCGAACGCCTGATAGCCGTCATCGCCTTCGCCGTGCGCCTGCAGCGTGACGCCCGATGGCAAGTGGATCGAACAATCCACGTTGAAGGCCCAGCCGGGTTTGGACACGGTTACGAAGGCCTCGCCCGTTCGATTGAAGTATTTCGAAACGCGGGCTTCGAGGCCGAATGCTATGCGCTCCTGAAGCGCTGCGCCGACTTCGAGTTTCTTGCCTGCAACCTGAACTTGCAAAGGGAGGCTCCTTCAACTGGAGACATGCCAGGATAGACATGCGCGGGACCGTGGGCCCTAGCTCACTGACCTATATCAAGTTTGGGATCGGCCAACCCGAAGGTCAACGGCCAAGCGTCAGCCGCGGCTGGCGAAAATGCGCCGGCGCTCAACGGATGAGGGAATGCGCAGGGACTCGCGGTACTTGGCGACTGTGCGGCGCGCAATATCTATCCCGTGTGCGCGAAGCCTTTCGACGATCTGGTCGTCTGAAAGCACAGCGTCACGGCTTTCGTGATCGATCATTTCCTTGATGCGGTGGCGAACAGCCTCCGCAGAATGCGATTCACCGCCCTGCACAGCCGGAATGGACGCCGTGAAGAAGTACTTCAGCTCGAACACGCCGCGCGGGGTTGAAACATATTTGTTCGACGTCACGCGAGAAACAGTGGACTCGTGCATCTCGACGGCGTCAGCTACCGTCTTCAGGTTCAGGGGGCGCAGGGCGCGCACACCGTCGACAAAGAAGCCATCCTGCTGGCGCACGATCTCGCTCGCCACTTTGAGGATCGTCTTGGCGCGCTGATCCAGCGACTTGATCAGCCAGTTGGCTGATGCCTGGCATTCTGTAAGGAACGTCTTGTCTTCGTCCGTACGCGTCAGGCCCGACACCTCGGCGTAGTAGCTGCGATCGAGCAGCACGCGCGGCAGGGTATCGGCGTTGAGTTCAACGGCGAACGCGCCGTTTGGCATTTCGCGAACGAACACGTCGGGCGTCACCGTCGGCGCGGCATCACCAGCGAACGCAGCGCCGGGGCGCGGCGTCAGCGTGCGCAACTCCGCGAGCATGTCGACAACATCTTCCTGATCGACGCCGCAGATATCGGCCAGGCGACGGAAATCGCGACGCCCCGCCAACTCGAGATTTTCCATCAGCTTCTGCATCACAGGATCAAAGCGATCACGCTCAATCAGCTGCAGAGACAGGCATTCCTGAAGATTGCGGGCCATGACGCCCGTGGGTTCAAAGCCATGGCACACGCCCAGAACCGCCTCGACATCCTCGACATCCGTGCCGAGCGCCGTGGCGATCTCTTGCACGTCGCCCCGCATGAAACCAGCATCGTCGGTCTCTTCGATAAGGCGCGCCGCGATCAGGCGATCGGCAGCATTGAGGCCAGCAAGCTGCAGCTGATCCTCAAGGTGATCGCGGAGTGATTTCTCTTCTGCGGTGATCGCCTCGAGATCGTAATCCTCGGATACCTGCTTGCCCGATCCGGCCTTCGACCAGTCGAGCTGGGCGGATGGTCCGCTGGCTTCGGTGGACCCGCCGCGTTCGGACGGACCGTCGGATTCGTAGACATCGTCCGAGCCGGCATCGAGTTCGCGGCTGGCCTTGTCCGCGCCGTCGCTCTCGTCGAGACGCATTTCTTCGCGGCGTTCGGACGTCTTTTCGGGAGCGTCGCCATCCAGCGCCGGGCCATCGCCTTCCTGGCGGGCCAGCAGCGGGTTACGCTCGATTTCCTGTTCGACGTATTCCTGAAGTTCGACGTTGGAGAGCTGAAGCAGCTTGATCGCCTGCTGCAGTTGCGGCGTCATGACGAGGGACTGGCCCTGTCTCAGCTGCAAACGATGCGCGAGCGCCACTCCGTCCTCCCAGTGCCACGCGGGCATCCCGCACGGCGTCTCCGATCCAACGAGCCTAATCTATAACCGCGGTATTAAAATTGCATAAGCAGCATACCGCTGACTTTCTTGCATCTTGAACCGGTTACCAGGTCTTTAAGACCTGTGACGGGCGCGGAAGCCCAGTGTCGCAGCGCACCGTGTGGCAGTGCAACAATCCTGAAACGCGAAATTGGCTGAGATTACTGGAAGCGCGCGCCGAGATAGACGCGGCGGACTTCCTCATTGGTGAGAACGTCCGACGGAGCGCCTTCGAACAGGACCTTGCCGTCATAGATGATCGAGGCGCGATCGACGATCTGCAGCGTCTCGCGAACCTGGTGATCCGTGATCAGAACGCCCAAGCCCCGCCCTTTGAGATAGCGCACCAGGTCCGAAATATCGGACACGGCCAGCGGGTCGATGCCGGTGAACGGCTCATCCAGCAGCATGAAGTGCGGACGCGAGGCCAGCGCGCGGGCGATCTCCACCCGGCGACGCTCCCCGCCAGAGAGCGAGTTGGCATTCTGCTTGGCCAGCCGCGCGATCTGCAACTCTTCCAGCAGCGATTCCGTCAGCTCCTTGCGTTTGGCACGCGTGTCTTCCGTCATTTCCGCGACGGACATGACGTTGTCCCATACGCTCATGCCGCGGAAAATGGAGTTCTCCTGCGGCAGGTAACCAGCGCCGAGACGGGCGCGCTGGTACATGGGCAGCGTGGTCACATCCGCGCCGTCCATCGTCACCTTGCCGCTGTCAGCGGTGATGAGGCCCATGATCATGTAGAAACAGGTGGTCTTGCCGGCGCCGTTGGGACCCAGCAGGCCGACAATCTCGCCGCGCTTCAGGTGAAGACTGACATCCTTGACGACCTGACGGCCCTTGAACGACTTGGCGAGATTGCTCGCCCGCAGTCCGTCGCGGTCATCCGCCTCGAAGGCGACGGGAGCAGTCTCGTTGCGCGCGTCCATGAATATCTCAGTTCGGGGGCGTGGTGGGCGCGGGCGTCGCCGGTGCAGCGCCTGCGGCGGGGGCCTTCTTTGCGGTATTGAACACGGTGGTCACCCGCTTGTCGCCAGCGGTGATGAGCGTGCGGCCCGTGCTGATCCCGTAAACGACGTTGGTGCCGCGCACGACGCCATCCACGCCGCGTGACAGGATCACATCGCCGGTGATGGTGATGGTATCGCTCGGAAAATCATACTCGGCACGGTCGCCACGGATGCGCACGTCCGGCGCGATGTAGAACACGCGGCCCTCGGCAATCAGCTTTTCCATCTCGCAGTTATTGTCTTCGACGGCGCCTGCTGCGGTCCGCGCGCAAAGAACGGTCAGCCGGTCCGTTGTGATGCGCGAGTCGCCCTGCGTGGCCACGACATCGCCGGTGTAGACGCCACGTCCCTCCTGCTGGAGATATTCGCCCTGGCGCGACGTGACTTCGACCGGATCATCGCTCCGG
Source organism: bacterium (assembly GCA_030824255.1). Lineage (GTDB taxonomy): Bacteria > Pseudomonadota > Alphaproteobacteria > Caulobacterales > Hyphomonadaceae > UBA7672. The sequence goes on along the minus strand of JAVBYB010000129.1, from coordinate 3,791 downwards.
CCGATCTGCGCATGTGCCGGCGCCAGGGCCAGAGCTGCGCCCGCTGTCGCAAGGATCCCCACTGCAAGCCGAGACCAGACCATGACACTCACCCGTCTAACCTGCCGAAGCATCATTGCGGCCGCTTCTTCGCCGTGAATTTCGTCCAGACATTGCCCTTGAGGAGAATGCGGTTGCCGCCGTCAAGCACCTCGTAGCCATCGGCCTTCACCTCTCCCACCGGACCGAAGCCCGTCAGGGGGTCCTGCCCTTCGACGCGGTTCTCCCTGACATACATGCGAGTCTTCTGCGATGTGAAAGTGTAGCCGCCCGCATCCGTCATGACCACGTCGCCTGACAGGTCGAGGACTTCCAGCTCGGCGTTCCAGACGCCCTCGCGGGCCTGGACGGTGGTGGACGCGGCGTCCTTGAGCTGGGGGTTCACGAGATCCACCAGCCCCACATTGTCCCGCCGACGCTGCGCGGTGAGCGCGGTCAACGTGTACGGCCTGTCATTGTCGTCGTAGCCGTCGAACCGGGGCCCGTGAACCGTGACGCTGAGCCCTGCCGCGCCAGGCTCGGCACGGCGTTCCCGGAAGCTGCTTTCGATGATGGTGCCGAGCAGCCAGCCGGCCGACAGGACCGCGCCGATCGTGAAAACAAGCCGCAGGATATGGACAAGCGCCGTCCGCTTGCGCGCCTCCTTCAACGAGAGGGCGCGCCTCGGACCCCACAGGTCCATAGAATGGTGGCTTTGGGCGGCGGAAATCATGCGTCAGCCTAGATCGGGTTCCGGTTCCGGGGAACCGGCATCCCGCAGGTAATGCCCGGGAGAAGGGGAGAAATTCGGGCGGTTTGGCCCCCAACCCGCCTGTTTTCCTCAGCTATGTGCAAAAATATCCTGTTCGCCCCAGCCGGAGAGGTCCAGCGCGGCCCGCACAGGCAGGAAGTCGAAGCACGCCTGAGCCAGTTCGACCCGGCCTTCCCGCTGCAGCATCACGTCCAGCCGCGCCTTGATCTCGTGGAGGTGCAGGACGTCGGAGGCGGCATAGGCCAGTTGGGCGTCGGAGAGCTTGTCCGCACCCCAGTCCGAGCTCTGCTGCGCCTTGGACATGTCGATATTCAGAAGCTCCTTCGTGAGCTCCTTCAGCGAATGGCGGTCCGTATAGGTGCGGGCCAGACGCGAGGCGATCTTGGTGCAGTAGACCGGGAAGCAGGGCGCGCCGAGCCATTGCTGCATCATGGCCACGTCGAACCTGGCAAAATGGAAGATCTTCAGGATGCGCGGATTGGACAGCAGGTTCTTGAGATTGGGGCAATTGTAGTCCGGGCGCTGCAGCCGCACGACGTGGGCGTCACCCTTCCCGTCAGACAGCTGGACCACGCACAGGGCGTCCCGGAAGGGATTGAGGCCCATCGTCTCGGTGTCGATCGCGACCGACCCTTCGAATTTCACATTGGCCGGCAAGTCGCCGTCGTGATGATGGATGGCCACGGCATTCTCCTAGAACAGTCAGGAGCAATGACAGGAAACCCGATCTTCGGCGACACGGGCAACGCGGCGGCCATCGCCCGGAAAAGTGGTGCCCAGAAGAGGACTCGAACCTCCACGCCTCGCGGCGCTGCTACCTGAAAGCAGTGCGTCTACCAATTCCGCCATCTGGGCAGACAGCAAGGCGCGCGTGATACAGGGGGCTCGCGCGGGTTTCAAGCGTTCTTTGCAAGCCTTTTTGTCCCGGGCGGTCCGGAGACGCGAAATGACGGCTTTTGGCGATTTCGGCCCGCGATCGCCGTCGTATCCTGGAAAGCGTCAGCTGAACTTCCACACAGCGCGCACGCCAAGCTCGTCTAGACCCTGGTTTCGGCCTTCACCGAGAATCTGGCCATGGCTGAGGTGTTCATAGATCGCCTGCACGGCAAGCGATTCGGATAGGTCCCATGTCAGAGCGAGCGAGGTGCGGAACAGATCAGTCGAGCCGAGCAGCACATGATCCTCGAAGAAGGCGGCGGCTTCGGGCGTACCGTTCGGGAACGGGTTGGCATTCTCGCCATCGTGCAGGACGTAGCCGAAGCCGGGCTCGATATGCCAGCCGGGCGTGAACTCCCAATCCCATTCCAGGCCGCCGCCCGCATAGGACGTATTCCCGTCCGTGTTGACCGACGCCATCAGGTAGGGATGCGGCGACCCGGCCCAGCCAAGGAAGTCGAGCGAATTGAAACGCAGCTCGCCGGAGATGTTCACGCCGGATTCCTTGTCGGCGTTCTTGCAGTCGATCACACAGATATTGTGCTGCATCACACCCAGACGGATGCTGTCGACCTGCGCGCTTGCCGCGGGGGCGATGATCACGGCCGCGGTGACTGCGGCAAGCACATATCTCATGATTTCCCTCTCCACGACTTTTGCCGAAGCTAGAGCATGTTCCCGTGCAACAGGAAATGGCGGCCTTCATGCATTCGGCAAGAGGCGTTGCGGCTCAGGGATAGCTGGCGAAGACGCTGGTGGTTCCGTCCTTGTTCAGCAGCAGGACATCATAAGGATCGGCGTCTTCCGGCGGTCCCATGCCGGGCGAGCCATAGGGCATGCCCGGAACCGTGAGGCCGACCGCGTTGGGCTTCTCGCGCAGGAGCCGCGCGATCTCCTTCGCCGGAACGTGGCCTTCGATGACATATCCGCCGATGCGGCCGGTATGGCAGGAGGCGTGCTCGTCGGCGATGCCCGCCGCGTGCTTGTGCTGCATCAGCGCATTGGGATCGACATAGGAAATCGACGCTTCGATGCCGCTGTCCTGCAAGTGTTTCACCCACTCGCGACAGCAGCCGCAGCCTTCACCCGAGACGATCGTCATGCCGGTCTGTGCCACCGCCTGACCGCAGGCGGCCAGCAGCATCAGGCCGGCGAAGGACAACTTCCGGAAGGATGACATCGCAACACTCCAGTCTCGCCAGCCGCGCGACGACCGCGCACTCGCGACATGACAGACATAGAGCAGAAGCACCCCGTGCTAGGCAACGGGGGAAACCAGTCGCGCAAGGCATGGCCGCCGTGGGCGGAACCAGCCGACAATCTGTATGGATGCGGATGGCTTCGCGATCAGCGAGTTCTCGTGACGAAGACACAAGTATGGGCAACAATTCGACAGCAACAATTCAGGCCCAAGCGTTGGCTTGTCAGCGAAAGAGCGGACGATAAAGTGGGCGTAGGGGGACAGAAACATGCTCAGCAAACTTGAAAAGGATCTGCTCGAAAGCGTCGCGCAGGGAAAGCCGTTCACGTGCGGACCGGGCAGGCCGCCATCCGCGAGCCCCGACAGGCTAATCCGCGCGGACGTGCTGCGCGCCGCCCTGCTCGGCGTGCCGGCTGAGGATGGCGCACCCGCCCTGAGCGGCGCGGCGCTTGTGGCGCCGATTGCGATATCGGGCGCATGGATCACGGGGCGGCTCGACCTCGAAAATGGCCGGCGCACCGATGGCGGGATGCTGCCGGCGATCAGCCTGACGCATTGCGTGTTCGAAAACGACCTCGTGCTCGACAATGCACGCCTTGCCTCGCTTTCATTGAAAGAGTCGCGCTTCCCAAAACTCGAAGCGCGCTTCGCCCGCATCGGCGGCGCACTGGATCTCTCCTGTGTCGCCAGCAGCGAGCAACAGCCCAACTGCACAGGCCCGCTGCGCGATGGCGTCACGCAAGGCGTGTGCTGGGTCGAACTGGAAGGCGCGCATATCGAGGGTGACCTGCGCATCTGCAATTCGGTGTTGTGTGCGCCAGCCAAGCAGTCAGGTCAGGACTTTTCCGGCGGCGGCAGGCCGTA
>JAVBYB010000128.1 GCA_030824255.1 bacterium | reverse complement strand
TGACCTTCAGCACAGCAAGGTCGGTCTGCTCGTCCGAGCCAATGATCTCTGTCTCGAGCTGATCGCCATTTTTCAGCGTGACCAGCACTTCGCGCGCATTTTCGACCACGTGGTGATTGGTGACGATATAGCCGTCCGACCGGATGAAGAAGCCGGATCCCAGCGCGTTGCCTTCGCGGTCGGTTTCAGGACCGCCGCCCTCGCCTTCACCTTCGCCGTCTTCCCCTTCACCGAACTCGTCTTCGTACTCGTCAAAGCCCGGCAGGCCGCGGAACGGGTTGAACGCGCTGTTGCGATCGGCCGCCTTGATCTCGGTTGTCACCTGGACGCTGACCACCGCAGGGCTCACCCGCTCGATCAGGTCGGCGAAACTCATCGGCGCGCCGGATGGCGGCGTTACCGTAATCGGCTTCTGGGCCATTGCGACGGGAGTCAGCGAAGCTCCGGCGAGAAGCGCCGCGGCAAGTCCGGCAGCCATTCCCAGCGTGCGCGTCCGGACCGTTCCAACCTTCATCATTCGCTCTCTCTTTGCATACGCATGTGCGAAGCGTCATTCATGAAACTAGAAACCGCGCGGGCCCACGCAACTGGAAAGACCCGCTCGGGCAATCGTCACAACCGTCCGCGACAGCCTTCTGCCGCATCCGGAGCGTTGGTCGATCATGCCTTACTTTAAGGCAAACGTGCGGCGACGCCAGAGCCGAACAGTCCGGATTCCAGCTAGTTTTAGAGGAAATTGCCTTGTCAGGCGGGGGTGTCGCCGCGATCGTCCGGCACGGCAGTCAGGTCTGTCCGCCGCTTCGCAAAGCTGCGGATAACCATGAATCCGCCAGCTGCAAGCAGCAGAATGAAGGGAAACGCCCACAGCAGCCAATTCGACGGCCGGAAGGAAACGAAGCTTCCATAGCGCTCGACGAAGTAGTCGCGCACCTGGGTGTCCGTATTCCCCTCATCCACGAGCTGGCGAATCTTCCGGCGAGCGTCGACCGCCATGTCCGCCGTCGATTGCGAGACCGGCTCGTTCTCGCAGACCGTGCAACGCAACTCCCGCATCAGGGATTGCGCCCGCGTCTCCAGCGCCGGATCCGGCAGGGGCGCTTCAGCCGGTTGGGCCGCTTGCAGGATCAGCGCGATGATCGGCGCGATCATGCAGGTGCTCCCGCCGCAGGCACATCAGCCTCGGCTGTCGGCGTAGATGTCGCCTGCTCCTGAGAAGCAGCAGGCGCCCTGCGACGCAGCCGCGCTACGAGAGAGATGAACCCACCCACCGCAATCAGGCCCGCTCCGCCGAATACCCAGTCGATCAGCGGGTGCTTGGCTATGCGGATCCGCCATGCGCCAGGCTGGTCACGCAACTGGTCGCCCAGGGCAACATAGACGTCGCCGCCCAGCGTCTTCTTGATGGCGACTTCCGTCGTGCTCGTGCGCGCAACCGGAAAGGTACGAGTCTCGGGATGGATGACTTCATTGATGCCGTCATGGCGAACCAGAATGTCCGCGCGCAGCGCAGTATAGTTCGGTCCTTCGACTTCGCTCACGCCCTGGAATTCAAACGTCCATCCGGACATTTCGGCGATCTCGCCGGGGCGGAGGGGGAAAGTCTGTTCGGTGCGCGTGGCAGTTTCCACCGTGGCGCCGATGACAAAAATGCCCATGCCGATGTGCGCAATCGCCATGCCCCAGACAGTCAGCGGCAGGCGCAGCACGCGCCCGAACCCGCCTGCGCCCAACCTGCGTCCCACATCCATGCCGACGCCAAAGATCACCCACACGCCGACCAGCACGCCAAAGCCAAGCCAGACGCCCCAGCCGCCCAGCGCCATCGCAACCACGGCTGCCAGAACCGCCGCGATCGCCGCCGGCATCAGCCATTTCAGCATCGGCGAAAGCTCGGCCTTCCGCCATGGCGCAGCCTGCGCCAGTGGCATGAACAGCAGCAGGATCGCCACCATCGGCGCCAGCGTCAGCTGGAAGTATGGCTCGCCAATCGAAAGCGACGCAGCCTCCTGCGAGATCACGCCCGCCTCGCCCATCCACTGCAGGATCATCGGCGTCACCGTGCCAACCAGCACCAGCGCCGCCGCCACCGACAGGAACAGGTTGTTCAGGATCATTGCCCCTTCGCGGCTCACCGGATCGAACTCCGGCCCCGCCTTCAGCAACGGCGCCCGCCACGCAAACAGCGCCAGCGCCGCACCGCCCATGATCCCAAGCCCGACAAGCAACACCAGGCCGCGCGTTGGATCCGTCGCAAACGCATGCACCGACGTCATCACGCCCGAGCGCACCAGGAATGTCCCCAGCAGCGCCAGCACGAATGTCAGCACGGCGAGAAACACCGTCCACGACGCCATGCCGCCGCGTTTCTCCGTGACGATGAGCGAATGAACCAGCGCAGCGCCAACCAGCCACGGCATGAACGAAGCGTTCTCGACCGGGTCCCAGAACCACCAGCCGCCCCAGCCAAGCTCGTAGTAGGCCCAGATAGCCCCCAGCGCGATCCCGATGGTCAGCGAGCTCCACGCGAACAGCGCCCACGGACGCGCCCGGCGCGCCCATTCACGATCGATCTGTCCGTTGATGAGGCCCGCCGCCGCCAGCGAGAACACGAACGACATGCCGACATAGCCAAGATAAAGCGCCGGCGGATGCAGCGCGACCGCGGGGTCCTGCAGCAGGGGATTCATCCCGCCCCCATCGAACGGCGCATCGATCAGTCGCGTGAACGGGCTCGAGGCAAAGAGCAGGTATGCAAAAGACCCAGCCGTGAGCAGACCCTGCACGCCCAGCGCACGATCCCGCAGCTTGCCCTCGGACATCCACAGCGCAGCAGCGGAGCCATAGCCCGCCATGATCATGCACCACATCAGCATCGAGCCTTCGTGGTTCCCCCACGCGCCCGCGATGCGATAGATCAGCGGCTTCAGCGTGTGGGAGTTCTGCGCCACCAGCGCGACCGAGAAATCGAGACGCACAAAGCTGATGATCAGGGCGACCATCGCGGCCGTCGCGAACATGCCGCCCGCCACCGCCAGCCTGCGCGGCGTCTCGCCTCCGGTCGTCAGCCCCAGCACCGTCTGGCCGCACGCGGCAGCCAGCGCCAGAAACGCGAGCAGGTGACCCAGTTCAGCGATCAAGTGGTTGGTTCTTTGCCATAGGAGGATTCACCTTCGGAATCGGACGCGCGCTTGAGCGCGTCATACGCTTCCTTCGGCATGTAATTCTCGTCGTGCTTCGCCAGCACGCGCGACGCCACCAGCGTGCCCGACGGGTCGAACTTGCCTTCGGCGACGACGCCCTTGCCTTCCTTCACCATGTCCGGGGGAATGCCCTCGAACACAACCGGCACCGTGTGCTTGCCATCCGTGATGCTGAAGGTGAGCAGCTTGCCGCCTTCCTCGTGCTTCTGGCTACCGACCTCGATCAGGCCGCCAACGCGCACGCTCTGGTGAAAGCTCGTGGCGCCCTTCTCGGCGATATCAGACGGCGACTGGAAGAACGCGACCGCGCCCTGAAGGCCGACTACCGCCAGCGCGACAGCGCCAGCGACGAGAACGCCCGCCGATCCAATCAGCCAGAGCCTCTGTGAACGCTTGCGCATGGGTAGTCGTCTCCTGGTCAACCGGCCCACCCGTCGAACCGCCAAACTATATGGGCCATACCGGGCAAGCGCCAGCGACACGATGGCGCGAAATCTGGTCAAATCTTCGGAAGATCAGGGAGATGTCGGCGGATCGATGCCAAACATCTGACGCAGTGCAGCAAACATCTGCCGCTCCGGTCCACCGGCCGGCGCACGCTGGTCAATATCGGCCCACATCGCTTCGGCTTCGGGCTTCTTGTCCTGCAACCAGAGGCCGATCCCGGCCAGATAGCCATAGCGAAAGCGGTCCGGCTGCGCGGTAAAGGCCAGCTGGTAGAGCCGCGTGGTCGTTTCATCGACCTCGCCCGTGGTCTTGAAACGCAGGTCTGCCATCTCCGCTGCTGCTTCGACATTGCGCGGATCACGGCGAAGCGCCTCACGATAAGCCTCTTCGGCCCGCATCAGCGAATCCTGCATCGCGGCGGCCTTTTCCGCAGCGCCCTGCTCGTTGCCGCCCTGGATCAGCGTCATGCCCTCGGTCTGCGCCTTCTGGGCGAGCGACTCGTACATGCGCGCGATCATCACATACGGCATGGCCGCCTCAGGCTCCTTGCGCGCCTGACGCTCCGCCACAGCGATAACCTGCTGTTCCGAAAGGCTCTCGGGATTCGTCTTGATCAGCGCATCGATCACTTCCATGCGCGCTTCAAGGGGCTGGTCCGACATGTCGGGACGACCGCTGATCCAGTAGGCCGCCACACCCGCGATACCCAAAGCGAGCACAACAAGACGCGTCTGCGTGGTCTTGGCCGCCAGCCATGCCCCGCCAGCCACACACACAACTGCGACGAGAGCGATCCAGATCAAAGCGGCGCCGCCGGCAGAACCAGGCGGGCGCGAAGGCCGCCCAGCGGGCTGTCCTCAAGGTGGAGTCCGCCTCCGTAGATGTCCGCGAGTTCGGTCACGATCGACAGTCCCAGTCCAGTTCCCGGCTCGGATTCGTCCAGCCGCTTGCCGCGCTCCAGCGCCTTGGCGCGATGTTCGACGGGAAGGCCCGGACCATCGTCGTCCACCTTCACTTCGAGGCCGTCATCGCTCAGCGACACCGTCACATTGATGCGCGACTTGCACCATTTGGCGGCATTCTCCAACAGGTTCCCGACAAGTTCATCGAAGTCACCCCGCTCCCCGCGGAACACGGCTTTGGGATCCACATCCACGTCGATGGCGACGCCCTTGTCGCGGTGCAGCCGCTCCAGCATCCGCGCGATGCCCTCGACCGGCTCCTTCACAACCGTACGGGCCCCAAGGACTTCCGCCTGTGCAGCAGCCTGCGCCCGCTTGAGGTAGTGATTGACGTTGCTCGTCATTGCTTCCGTTTGACGCCGCACAAGATCGGATAGCCTGTCGCCACCCTTCGCCTCGTTCTTGAGGACGGCGAGCGGCGTTTTCAGCGCGTGCGCCAGATTGCCCACATGCGTCCGCGCCCGGTCGACCACTTTCCGGTTGTGCGAGATCAGCGTGTTGATCTCCTTCACCAGCGGCGAAAGCTCACCCGGATACTCGCCATCCAGGTTATCTCGCCGCCCCGCCCGCACATCGCCCAGCTTGCCCTGAATTTCATGCAGCGGCCGCAAGCCATACCGGATCAGCACCAGCACGCCGCCAATCAACCCAAGCGCCAGAACCCCCAGCGCAATCGCAATCCGCAGCGTGAAACTGCCAACCGACGCATCCGCGCTTGTCCGGTCGATTGCCGCATACAGCAACAATGGCTGGGGCCGGTCCGTGAAGGTCACCGACTGCAGGCCGAGCCTGATCTGCTTCTCGTCCGGTCCCGCCGCATCCATATGCAGCACGACGCCGGGCTGTTTCACCGCATCGGCGCGAAGGCCTGGCGCAATGACCGCGTCCTCGTCGAAGAAGCTCTGAGACTTCATCGTGCGCAGAACTTCATTCTGCGCGCTCAGGTCGATGATCGCCCAGTAACGGCCAGATAGCGCGCGGCTGTACCGCTCGTCGCGGGGCAGCTTGGCGTCGTCGACGTCGATCTGCCCCTGCTCCGAATTTGCGGCGGCCGCGAGCGTCTCCAGTGTCTCGTTCAGCACCAGATCAAGCTGGAGGTCCGTTTCCGAACGATAGAACGCCTGCAGCGACCAGCCCGCGATGAGCAGCACCACGGCGCTCCACACCGCCGCAGCAACAAGCATGCGCCGGGCGATGGAGCCGCGAGTGCGCGCCCCTTCGGTCTCGGCGCCGGCCGTTTCAGTCATGCTATTCGACGATCTTTTCCGCCTTCGGGTCGATCAACCGATACCCGAGCCCGCGTTCCGTCAAGATGCGGTTTGACCCGATCTTGCGGCGCAGACGGCCGACAAACACCTCGATCGTGTTGGAATCGCGATCGAAGTCCTGATCGTAGATATGCTCGACCAGCTCCGTGCGCGGCACGACACGGCCCTGATGGTGCATCATGTAGGACAGCACGCGGTATTCGTGCGCCGTCAGCTTGATCGGCTCGCCATTGACTGACGCCCGCGCTGCACGCGTATCGACCCGCAGGTCGCCGCACTCCAGCGCCGCAGAAGCATGGCCCGCCGCACGGCGCATCAGCGCACGCAGGCGCGCCAGCAGTTCCTCGGTCACGAACGGCTTGGTGAGATAATCGTCCGCGCCAGCATCGAAGCCGGCAACCTTCTCGCTCCAGCGATCGCGCGCCGTGAGGATAAGCACCGGCATGTCCTTGCCCGCGCCGCGCCATTTCTCGAGCACGCGCACGCCGTCCATCTTCGGGAGGCCGAGATCGAGCACTGCGGCATCATACGGCTCGGTGTCGCCGAGGAAGTGACCCTCCTCGCCGTCCGGCGCGAGGTCGACGGCATACCCGGCCTGCGACAGGGCCTCCGTCAGCTGGCGGCCCAGATCGGGATCATCTTCGACGACTAGAACTCTCATGCCCAAAACCTCACGGCTGTACTCAGCTCTTATTCTTCTCGACCCGTCGTGGCGTTCACCCGGATGTTCAGGCGGCGGCCGTCATCGGTCATCCAGGCAATAATGTAGTGTCCGCCGGACTTCCGTGCATCGAGGTGCTTCCCGCCATACTTCATACGCAGGTCGCGCAGCACTTCGCTGAGCGAGACTTCCCTCTGGGGCATCCGCTCTTCACGCGGCTGGTCCCACTGGGTGAAAGGCGAGTCGTTGCCACGATCGCCGCGTTGCGCGCTGGCCGGAGCCGTCGCGATGCCTGCAGCGAGCAGGGCAGCCATTACAGGAATCAGGGCCTTGCGAAACATGACCCCGGATTTAGCGGTCATAGCGTGAACCCCGTCTGAACGGCTGCGAGCCGCTCGAAAACCTTGCAGTTTCCCTGCATTTACCATTGATGCCCCGCGGCGCATGGCCGGGCTCAACGCTGGATGTCTGACTTGCGGCCCGGCCAGGTGCGAACGAATTCGCGCAGTTCCTGGTCCTCTTTTCGCGGCAGGACGATCATCAGGCGAACAAGCAGGTCGCCCGCGGTCGGCCGCGTCTGCACGCCCTTGGCCCGCAGCTTCAGCAGGTCGCCAGAGCTTGAGCCGGCGGGCACCGACATCGTCACCATGCCTGAAGGCGTGTTGACCGGAACGCGGCCGCCCTCCACCGCTTCGGCCAGTGAAATCTTGAGGTCCATGCGGATATCGTCGCCATCGCGCCGAAACTGCGGATGGTCGCCCACGGTGATCTCGACCAGCGCATCACCCGATGGCCCGCCGCCAACGCCCGGCAGCCCCTGGCTCTTGAGCCGCAGCGTCTGGCCGGACGTCAGTCCCGCCGGAATCGCAAGATCCAGCGTGCGCCCGTCGGACATGGTCACGCGCCGCTTGCCGCCATTCACCGCGTCGAGGAAGTCCACTTCCATCCGGTAGCGAACATCTTCGCCGCGCTGCTGGCCAAAGCCACGCGCCCCGCCGCCCCGGCTGAACAGCCCGTCGAACAGATCCTCGAACACATCGCCGCGCCCGCCGCCCCGCGCGCGCGCGCCTGCCCCTGCGCCCGCTCCGGCGAAGCCGCCAAAACCCGCGCCGGGCTGGAATTGCGGGCGTTCATTGCCATCCGCATCGATCTCGCCGCGATCAAACCGACCACGCAGCTGCTCATCCATCAGCATGTTGAAAGCAGCCGTCGCGCGCTTGAACCGCTCCGCCGAGGCGGGGTCGTTCGGGCGCACGTCAGGGTGCAGCTCCTTGGCGAGCTTGCGATAGGCTTTCCTGATGTCCTCGGCGCTGGAGGATTTGGGCACTCCTAACGCCGCGTAGGGATCCCAACTCAATTGACGACCCTTGTCGGTAGTCTGGCCCCTAGCGTGGGGCTTCTGCCCTACGCAAGACAAGCCAGAAGATGGGTATTTTGGGGCAGAACTGATGTTCTGACGTCTTACGGTGCGGGAATCGCCAGTTCCACCGCGCTCCGGCCGCCCGGCTCGCCATAGCGCCCCAACTGCGCCACCTCAATGACAGCGACACCGCCGCTCGGGAAATCCACAGCCTGTTCCGTAACCGGATAGA
>JAVBYB010000457.1 GCA_030824255.1 bacterium | reverse complement strand
GGCGGGGGCGGGTTCGTCGTCGCAGATGTTGAAGGCGCCGGTGGCGGGAGAGTTGATCGAAAGATGGAGGGCGCTCGCGATGTCTGCGACATGCGCGCGGGAGAAAAGCTGGCCGGGTTTTATGATGCGCCTTGCGCCGGTTTCCTGCACGCGTTCGAGGGCTGAGCGGCCGGGGCCGTAGATGCCGGGGAGGCGGAAGGTCCGCGCGCCGCGTATGCTCCATTGAGCCTCGGCGATGGTGCGGTTTGTGGCTTCGCGGCTTTGGGGGGTGAGGGGCGTTTCCTCGAAGGCCCAGCCGCCGGCGAGGTCGCCATAGACGCCGGTGGTGGAGAGGTAGCCGATCCAGCTGGCGGTGGGCGCGAGGTGGCCGAAGCTGCGGAAGACGGGGCAGCCGTTTTCATCGGGTGGGACGGAGATCAGCCAGGCGCTGCCGGGGGGCGGGGTGATATCTGCGCCGGGCCAGAGGTGCGTGGTGAAGCCTTGCGCTTCAAGGGGTTTCGCAGTCTCGGCTGTGCGGACCGTGCCGGCGCAGGACCAGCCTTCTGAGGCCAGCCGGCGGGCCAGTTCGGTTGCGACATAACCGAAGCCGAAGGCGAAGAGCTGCGTTGCGGCCATGATGTTGCCTTGTCCTCTGGTGTAGGGCTTAGGGCCCTCGCGTCCTGAGGGCCAGCCCGGAAGCGTTCCGCGATGCGTACCCTGCTTGTTGCCTCGTTCATTCTCTGCGGTGCGGCGCCCGCGTTTGCGCAGTCCGGCGATCAGCAGCTGCGCCAGTGCATCGAGAAGATCGATGTGGATGCAGAGGCGGCGTATCAGGACGGGCTGACCTGGCTGTCGCGCGGCAACCAGCCGGCGGCGCGGCAATGCACGGCGCTGGCGCTGATTGCGCTGGGGGAGGAGGCGGAGGGGGCGGCGCGGCTGGAGGAGCTGGCGAATGCGGCGGATGGCGGAAGCCTGGAAGAGCGCGGCGTCTATCTCGCGCAGTCGGGCAATGCGTGGCTGATGGCGGGGATGCCGGATGCGGCGATCGTGACGCTGACCAATGCGCTGAAGCTGCGGCCCACTGACGGCGAGCTCTACAAGGATCGCGCGCGGGCGCATCTCTCGATGGACAAGTGGGCGGAAGCCGCAAGCGATCTCGACAAGGCGATGATGAATGCGGCGGGCGATGCGGAAGCCTACCGGATGCGCGGCCATGCGCGGCTGAAGCAGAACGAGCTGGCGACGGCGTGGTCCGATGTCGAAGTCGCGATGCAGCTGGCGCCAAGCGATCTCAACGTGCTGGTGCTGCGAGGGGACGTGCGCGAGGCGATGCGGCTGCGGGGCATAGAGGACCCGGCGGGTCTGGATCGCGTGCCAGAAACGCGGACGCGGATCGTGGGGAACTAGGCGCGGTTAGGGGCCGACGACGCAGGTGTCGAGGTTGTCGCGCTGGACCATGCGCATCAGCGACTGGATCTGCGTGTTGCGGCGGCCGGACGCGTAGCTGCCATCGACCTTCCAGCGGTTGGGGCTGGGGAGGACGGCGGCGAGGGCGGCGGCCTGCTTCGGAGAGAGGTCCTTCGCGGAGACGCCGAAGCGCTCCTGCGAGGCCTGCTCCACGCCATAGATACCATCGCCCCATTCGGCGACGTTGAGATAGATTTCCATAACGCGCGGCTTGGACCACATCCATTCCGACAGCACGGTGAAATAGGCTTCGAGGCCTTTGCGGAACCAGCCGCCGCCATTCCAGAGGAAGACGTTCTTGGCGGTCTGCTGCGAGATGGTGGAGGCGCCGCGCAGGTCGCCGCCATTCTCGGCGTCCTGCATCGCCTTCTGTATTTCCTTCAGGTCGAAGCCATCGTGCGTGCAGAAATTCTGGTCTTCTGAGGCGATGACCGCGCGCACGAGATGGGGCGAGATGTCTTTCAGGTCGACCCAGGTGGTGCGGACCTCGACGCCCTTCAGCGCCATGCCGGCCATGTTGAAGGTGGGAGGCGGACCGGTCCAGCCGATGGCGAAGACGGCCAGCAGGCTGAGGCCGAAGAAACCGCCGACGAGGATGGATGACCACAGCGCGAAGCCGACGAGGATGCGCCGCCAGAGCGGCTTTTCGTAAGTGTAGGCTTCGCCCTGCGCGGTGACGCCAGCGCGCCAGCGGCCGATGACGCCGCCAGCCTCTCCCGTGCGCCGCTGCTCCGGCTCGCCTGATGCGTCAGGTCCGAGCGTCTGATCGGGCTTGTCGTCCAGCGTCCCACTCCTCACAGACTGCGGCATCGGACTCGACCGGTCGCCGCAGCGTGTACTGTTCGTCGAAGGCGGACGCAGAGAGAGCCCCCAGCGCCCACACAGATGCGCCGCGCACCACGGGCGAAGCATCATCAAGCCTCTGGATACACACATCCGCCAGAGCCTGCGAGCCGGAATTTCCAATCGCGATCATGACGTTTCGAACAAAACGGTCGCGCCCGATGCGTTTTATCGGAGAACCCGCGAAGACTTCGCGGAAGGCTGCGTCATCAAGGCAGGCCAGGTCGGCCAGCAGGGGGGCGGTCAGCTCCGCACGCGGATGAAACGCCGCCTCGCGGGCGGCATGGGCGAACTTGTTCCAGGGGCAGACGGCGAGGCAGTCGTCACAGCCATAGATGCGGTTGCCCATCGCGGCGCGGAATTCGCGCGGGATCGGGCCTTTCGTTTCGATGGTGAGATAGGAAATGCAGCGCCGGGCATCGAGCTGGTAGGGGGCGGGGAAGGCGTTGGTCGGGCATATGTCGAGACAGGCCTGACACGTCCCGCATGAATCGCTCGCGGCTGTGTCCGGCGTTAGGTCGGCGGTGGTGAGCATCACGCCGAGGAAGAGCCAAGAGCCGTGCTCGCGGCTGACGAGATTGGTGTGCTTGCCCTGCCAGCCGACGCCAGCGCGGTGGGCGAGCGGCTTTTCCATCAGGGGGGCGGTGTCGACGAAGATCTTCACGTCATTGCCGGTGGCGGTCGCGAAGGTGGAGGCGAGCTGGCGGAGCTTGCGTTTCATCAGGTCGTGGTAATCGACGTTCTGGGCATAGACGGAGATGGTTGCGTGCTCGCGCCGCTGGAGCGGTTCGAGCGGGTCGATCTTCGGGCCGTAGTTGAGGCCGACGACGAGGGCGGATCTGGCGTCGGCCCACATGGCAGTCGGGTGCTGGCGACGCTGCAGGGTCTCAGCCATCCAGCCCATGTCGCCGTGATAGCCTTGGGTGACGAAATCGGCGAGGCGATCTCCGGCTGGCCATGCCGCGTCGGCGCAGGCGATGCGTGCGACGTCGAAGCCGAGCGCTGCGGCCTGCTGTTTCAGCAGCGTTTCCGGAGGGACGACTTCTCGCGCCATGGCGACTGGCTAGAGCGTGGCGGGTGGAAGCGCAATCGCGGCCGCAATCTGGCTAAGGCTGTTCGATCTGGCCGCGGCGCTGGAGCCACCAGGCGATGAGCCACCAGAGGGCCGCCCAGCCAGCGCCGAGTGCCCAGCCGGCGAGGACGTCGGTGGGCCAGTGGACGCCGAGATAGACCCGGCTGGCGCCGATGAGCACCGTCAGGATGACGGCGTAGGTCATCACCAGGATTTTGACGCGGCGCCTTTCGTGCGCGCGGGCGAGAATAACGCCGAGCGTGAGGTAGGCGATGGCGGAGACGGTCGCGTGGCCGCTCGGGAAACTGGAGCTTTGCGCGTGGCTGAGGTGGGAGACGAGATCGGGGCGGGGGCGGTCGAAACCGAGCTTGAGTAGCGACACCATCACCGCGCCGCTGATGACCGCGCCGACCAGCAGCAGCGCCGTGCCGCGCTTTCCAGCCGAGAGCAGGTAGAAGAAGACGCCCGCGACGAGCAGGGTCAGGACCGCATAGCCGCCAAGCGCTGTGATGTCGGCCATGGCGTACTCGAGCCAGTAGGGACCGATCGGGTTGGCCGTGTCCCCCGGCTCGCGCAGGGCCAGCAGCAGCGATTGGTCGAATGTGTGGGTGTCGCCTTCGAAGATCTCGTCGGTAAGCTCGATGAAGCTAAACGCGCCCAGCGCGATGACGCCCATCGCAATGACGGCGCCGATTTCGGAGACGGCGAGGCGGCGGAGATCGTGCAGCAGCTTATTCGGCATTCTGGCTTGTTTCCTCTGCCTCGGGTCCAGTGAGGCGGAACGTGGTGAACGAACACCAGGCGGCGGAAGTTCCATCGCCAAGAGCGACGTAACGGCATGGCGAAGGCGGGTCGCCTTCAGAGTCGCAATCAAATATTGAGGGGATTGGCTCCAGAGAGGGGCATGGGGATTTCCTTTTTCTGCCTAAAGTTTAGGCAGGGGAGTCTGCTGTTGTGAAGGGTGGGTCGGGGCGGCTTCGCGATGGCGATCCTACCGGCTAGGACTGGGGTCGCATGTACAACGAAATGTTCGCAGACGACCGATCGGTCCGGGGTCCTTACGAGAAGATCGCGGAATGGATCGAGGCATCCGGGGTGGATTTGCTGCAGCTTCGCCAGAGCGAAGCCGAAGCGATCTTCCGCAAGATCGGCATCACATTCGCCGTCTATGGCGAGGGCGGCGACCCTGAGCGCCTGATCCCGTTCGACCTGATTCCGCGGGTGTTCGGGGCCAGCGAGTGGCGCAAGCTGTCGCGCGGCATCAAGCAGCGCAGCCGGGCGCTGAACGCCTTCCTGTATGACGTCTACCATCGCGGCGAGATCATGCGGGCGGGTATCATCCCGGAAGAGCTGGTCTACCAGAACGAGGCTTTCCTGCCGGAGATGGTGGGCGTCGATCCGCCGGGGAAAGTCTACAGCCACATTGTCGGCGTGGATATCGTGCGGACGGATGGCGACAAGTTCCAGGTGCTGGAAGACAATTGCAGGACGCCGTCCGGCGTTTCCTACATGCTCGAGAACCGCGAGATCATGATGCGGATGTTCCCGCAGCTGTTCCAGGCGGGGATCGTCGAGGGCGTTGAAAGTTATCCGAGCCTGCTGAAGAAAACGCTGGAGGAAGTCGCCCCGATCAAGTGCGATGATGATCCAACCGTGGTGCTGCTGACGCCGGGCTCGCTGAACTCGGCCTATTACGAACACTCCTTTCTCGCCGACCTGATGGGCATCGAGCTGGTGGAGCCGCAGGACCTCTTCGTGGAGAATGGGCTCTGCTGGATGCGCACGACGCGGGGTCCCCAGCGCGTGGACGTGATCTACCGGCGGATCGACGACACCTATATCGACCCGCTGCAGTTCAAGTCGGACTCGCTTCTGGGCGTGCCGGGCATCTTCAACGTCTACCGTTCGGGCGGCGTGACGCTGTGCTCGGCGCCGGGGGCAGGCGTGGCCGACGACAAGGCGATCTATGTCTTCGTGCCCGACATGATCAAATTCTATCTCGGCGAAAAGCCAATCCTCGAGAACGTGCAGACATGGCGCTGCGCCGAGCCGGATGACTGCAAGTATGTGATCGAGAACCTGAAGGACCTGGTGGTGAAGCGGGTTCACGGGTCTGGCGGTTACGGCATGCTGATTGGCCCGCATGCGACGAAGAAGGAGATCGAGGCCTTCCGCGCGAAGATCAAGGCGAACCCATCGGAGTTCATCGCGCAGCCGACGCTGGATCTGTCGACAGCGCCGATCCTTGGCTCCGAAGGCATTGAGGAACGGCATGTGGACTTCCGCCCCTATTGCCTTGTCGGCAAGGACATTCGCCTGACGCCGGGCGGTCTTACGCGCGTAGCGCTGAAGAAGGGTTCGCTCGTGGTGAACTCATCCCAGGGCGGCGGCGTCAAAGACACCTGGATACTGGCGGACTGATGCCATGCTGAGCCGTACCGCTGAAAACCTGTTCTGGATGGGCCGCTACATGGAGCGCGCGGATGCGACCGCGCGCCTGATCGAGATGGGGTATCGCATGGCGATGCTGCCAGGCTCGAACGAGCAGGAGGAGTGGCGCTCGGTCGCCGCGGCCTCGGGCTCAGCGCCGGATATCGTCGCGAATCCGAACGTCGACGCAAAGCTCGTCGTGCAACGCCTTCTGCTCGACCCGGACAATCATTCCTCCATCCGCTCCTGTCTCACATCGGCGCGGGCGAATGGGCGGGCGATCCGCACGGCCCTGACGCAGGATATGTGGGAGGCGCTCAACGATGGCTGGCGGCAGCTGGGCCAGATGGACCCCGACACGGCGTTGAAGAACCTGCCGTCGCTGCTGGAGTGGGCGAAGAACCGGACGGCGGCGTTCCGTGGCGCATCTGAAATCTCGCTGCTGCGCAATGATGGCTACTATTTCCTGCGCATGGGCGGCTTGATCGAGCGGGCGGACATGACGCTTCGCCTGCTTGACGTGAAATACTACGTGCTGCTGCCCGAGACGGACGTGGTGGGCGGCGGGCGCGACTACCACCAGTGGACAAGCGTGCTGCGCGCGACGTCCGCCTTGCGCGCCTATCACCACGTGTACAAGGGCGACTACACGCCGTGGGGAATTGCGGATTTCCTGATCCTCAATTCGACTTTCCCGCGGTCGGTGGCCTATTGCTACCGCCAGATCAGCCGGTTTCTCGATGATCTTGCCGAGCTCTATGGCGAGACGAGTTCGCCCCAGAGCGTTGCAGGCGATATGGTTCAGCAACTTGATCGCATCGGGATCGAGGAGTTGTTCCAGAACGGGCTGCATGAGTTTGTGTCCGGCGCGATCACGACGACGCGCCGCCTGTCCACCGAGATCAGCAAGGCCTATCATTTCTAGCCATGCGCCTGACCATCAAACACGCCACGACCTACAGCTATGATCCACCGGCGGAGCGCTGCGTGCTTCGCCTGCGCATGTTTCCGCCGGCCTTTGAAAGCCAGCGCGTTTCCGAATGGAAGGTGAGCGTCAACGGCGAGGCCGTCTCGCCGCTGCTCAATACGGCGACGGGCGATCGCGAGGCTGTTTGGACATGCGGCGGCACGGGGCCGGAAATCGTGGTCGTCGCCGAAGGCGTGGTCGATACGACGGACGTTTCCGGCGTGGTGAGGGGCCTGCGCGACACGGTGCGTCCGCAAGTCTATCTGCGCAGGACGCCGCTGACCGAAGCCGACAAGAAGATCGAGGCGCTGGCAGAAGCGATCACCGGGAAGACCGCGCTCGACAAGCTGCACGCACTGATGGCGGCTGTTGCCGAGGCGGTCGTCTACAAGCCGGGATCAACCTCCTCACACACGACGGCCGCTCAGGCGCTCAAAGCCGGGCATGGCGTCTGCCAGGATCATGCGCATGTGTTCATCGCGGCGGCGCGGCACATGAAAATCCCAGCGCGCTATGTCGTGGGCTACTTGCTCGCTTCGGATGCGAAACTGACCGAAACGCACGCCTGGGCGGAAGCCTATGCCCCGGAGATCGGGTGGGTCGGGTTCGATCCGGCCAACAAGCTATGCCCGACGGACAGGTATGTGCGTCTGGGCTGCGGCCTCGACTCGGCGGATGCGGCGCCGATCCGTGGCAATGTGTCTGGCGCGTCACAGGAGCGGCTTAGCGCCTCGGTCGACATTGCGCAGGCGACGGGCCAGTCTCAGAGCCAGAATCAGGATGGGCAGGTCCAGCAATAAGCTGGATGTAATGCGCCGCCGCGGATTGGGACGGATATGACGTACTGCGTTGGCCTCAAGCTCAAGGCTGGGCTGGTGCTCCTGTCGGACACCCGCACGAATGCTGGCGTCGACAACATCGCCCGCTTTCGCAAGATGTTCGTTTTCGAGGAACCGGGTGAGCGCGTCGTCACGCTGATGTGCGCGGGCAATCTCGGCATCACGCAGGGCGTTGTCACGCACCTCACCACAGCTGTGAAGCGCGCCAAGGCCGACCCCGAGACCGAAAGCATCATGACGTGCGAGACGCTTTATCGCGCGGCCCAGATCGTGGGCGAGTCGATGCGCGAAGTGCAGAAACGCGATCGCGCCGAAATCGAGTCGCAGGGGTCGGCGGCGGATGCGACGATCATCATGGCGGGGCAGCGGAAGAATGGCGAGCTGCGCCTGTTCCTCATCTACACGGCCGGAAACTTCATCGAGGCGGGCGATGAGACGCCCTACTTCCAGATCGGCGAACACAAGTACGGGAAGCCGATCCTCGACCGCGTGATCCGTCCCGATACGTCGATCGACGATGCGGTGAAGGCGGTTCTCGTCTCGATGGATTCAACGTTGCGTTCCAACCTGTCGGTAGGGATGCCGTTGGACCTGTGCGTGCTGCCGGTGAACACG
>JAVBYB010000084.1 GCA_030824255.1 bacterium | reverse complement strand
GCCTGCGGTGGAGTTCATCGACTCTCAGGGCGAGACGATCGCCGTGCGCGGGTTCCGCTATGGCCGCGCCGTCTCGGCAAAGACGCTGCCCAAGCACGTGGTGGACGCCTTCATCGCGGCAGAAGACCGCCGCTTTCGCGAACATACCGGCGTCGATACGTGGGCCATCGTCCGCGCATTCATCGCCAACGCCCGCGCCGGCCGCACGGTGGAAGGCGCCTCCACGATCACGCAGCAGCTTGTCAAGAACCTTTTCCTCACGCCTGACCAGACGGTGAAGCGGAAGGCGCAGGAAGCCCGCCTCGCCGGCGACCTTGAGCGGCTTCTCAGCAAGGACGACATTCTCGATCTCTACCTCAACCGGATTTATCTCGGCGCGGGCGCCTGGGGTGTCGATGCCGCCGCGCACACCTTCTTCAACAAGACCCCGGCCGATCTCACACTCGCCGAAGCCGCGATGCTCGCCTCTTTCCCCAAGGCGCCCTCACGCCTGACACAGTTGGCGCAGAGCGCCCGCGCGAAGGAGCGTCAGGAATACGTGCTGGAGCAGATGGTCGAAGCCGGCTTCATAACCCAGGCGCAAGCCGACGAAGCGGGCGCGCAGAAACTCCTCTTCGTGAAGGAGGAGGACAACCTCTTCACCGGCCACGCCCTCGACTACGCGATCGAGCGCGCGCAGGACCTGTTGCCCAATCCGCCTCCAGACATGGTCATCAAACTCTCGCTCGACCTGCGCCTGCAGGAAGCAGCGCAGAAGGCGATCGACAACGGCGTCGCTACGATGGGCCGAGATCGCCGCGCATCGGAAGGCGCTGCCGTCATCATAGACAATGCCACTGGCGCAATCCGCGCCATGGTCGGCGGCGTCGACTACGACAAGTCGAAATTCAACCGCGCGACGCAGGCCCGCCGCCAGCCCGGTTCCTCGTTCAAGATGTTCGTCTACGCCGCAGCGCTCGAAGCCGGCATGACGCCCGGCACCGTCCGCTTCGATATGCCGATCACCATCCAGAACTGGCGCCCGCGCAATTATGGCGGCGAATATCGCGGCGCCGTCACGCTGTCCGAAGCTATAGCGGAATCGCTGAACACGGTCGCGGCGCAAGTCGGTTACGAGATCGGTGTCGAGAAGGTCACGGCGCTCGCGCATGAGTTCGGCGTGAAGTCTGACCTGCACAACTTCCCTTCGATCACACTCGGCTCCGACGAAGTGACGCTCTACGAGATGACGACGGCGTTCGGCGTCCTCGCCAAGGGCGGCCTGCAGATGTCGCCCTACATCATCGAGGAGATCCGCAACTCGAAGGGCGACCTGCTCTACTCGAACCCCGCCGTGCAGGCGCCTCGCATCTATCCGGAAAACCTCGCTGCCGATATGAACTCCATGCTCAGCCGCGTCGTCGTGCAGGGCACGGGCGGCGCCGCCCGCTTCGATGGCTGGGATGTCGCCGGCAAGACCGGCACCAGCCAGGAATGGCGCGACGCCTGGTTCCTAGGCTACACCACGCGCTATGTCGGCGGCATCTGGATCGGCAATGACGACGACAAGCCGATGGCCCGCATCACGGGAGGCGAGATGTCGGCGCGCATCTGGGCCGACATGATGAAGGTCGCACACGAAGGCATCACGCCCGAGCCGCTGCCCGGCGCCAAGAAGGCCGAGGAATACCTGTCCAGCCAGGACATGGAACGCCTCAACTTCTACCGCCGCCTCTCCAGCGCCTTCTCCGCCGTGGAAGCCCGTAGCGGGGGCTGACGCCGAACTGCTCTGCCTGCTCCAATCTCGAAGCGTTGCAAAACGACGCGGTTCCCGCTCACGCGGGCATCCTGTCTTCACGCATCGTCGCGCCTGCCGCGCTACCCCCACTACACCTTGTGTCTGGACCCCGCTCTACTGAAAGAGAACTCCGTCACGGTGCTCCGCACGCAACTGCACCCCACAAACCCGTGTTGCCGCTTGACGTGCGCCGCCCAGCCGCAACCAATGCCGCAGAACAGAACCGTGGGAGGCGACATTGATCATCAGACTGGCCACAGGCGTGGCGTTGGCGGCCCTGCTCGCTGGCTGCGGAGCAGAGACCCCGGCGTCGAACGCGATGTCCGCCGAAATCCGCCGCACCGCGTATGGCGTCCCGCATGTAAAGGCGAACGACTATGCCGGCATGGGCTTCGGTCTCGGCTATGCGATGGCGGAAGACAATGTCTGCGAGATCGCAGAACGCTACATCACCATCGCCGGCGAGCGCGCGAAATACCTCGGGCGCGGCGAGAATGACGCCAATCTCAACAGCGACCTCTACCACAAGCGTCTCATCGCATCCGGCGAGATGGAAAAGCTGCTGAACGGCGCCGCCGATTCAGTCGACACGCCCAGCGCCGACGCCCGCGCCCTCGCGCGCGGCTATGCGGCGGGCTATTCGAAATTCCTGTCCGACACAGGCGTCGACAAGATCAGCGATCCAAGGTGCGCGGGGCAGCCATGGGTTCGCCCCATCACCGAAGAGGATTATTGGCGCCACCAGATGGCCGGACAGGTCGTCTACCAACTGGCTGGCATCGCGACCGCCGCGCCTCCGGGCGAAGGCGACGCCGCCGCGGTCGAGGATGATCCGTTGATCGAGACGACACAGCTCGGCTCCAACGCCTACGGTCTCGGCAAGGATGTGACGCAGTCAGGCTACGGCATGCTGCTCGGCAACCCGCACTATCCCTGGGACGGTGCGAACCGCTTCTACCGGATGCACATGACCATCCCGGGCAAACTCAACGTTGTCGGCGCCGGCCTCATCACCAACGCCTCCGTCGGCATCGGCCACACCGACAGCATTGCGTGGACCCACACCGTCTCCACTGCGCGCCGCTTCGGCGTGTTCGAGCTCACGCTCGATCCGTCTGATCCGACGAAATACATTCATGATGGCGTCTCGACGCCACTCGATAAAATCGAGGTGACGGTCGATGTGAAGGACGAGGCGCCCGTCACGCACACGTTCTACACCTCGCGCTTCGGCCCTGTGCTGGAGACACAGACCTTCCCGTGGACCACAGCCAACGCCTACGCCCTGCGCTCTATCCCACAGGGCCTGCGTTCAGCGGACCAGTATCTCTCCATGTGGCAGGCGAAGAATGTGCGCGAACTTCACGCGGCTCTCAGCAAATACCAGGCGACCGGCTTCAATACGACTGCCGTGGATTCCAGCGGCGAGGCTTTCTACGGGGACATGGGCATGATGCCCAACGTGCCGAAAGAGCTGGGAGACAGGTGCGCCGTCACCGAGCTGGCCAAACAGCAATGGGCGACAACGCGCGTGCCCGTGCTCGACGGTTCAAAATCGGAATGCGACTGGGCGACCGACGCGGACTCAACCGCTCCCGGCGTGTTCGGCGCAAGCAAGACGCCGCAAATCTTCCGCAACGACTACGTCTCCCAGATGAACGACAGCTACTGGCTCACCAACCCGTCCGCGCCGATCAGCGGCTTCAGCCCCATCTTCGGTGATGAAGCAACCGCACGCTCCCTGCGCACGCGCCTCGGTATCGACATCGTGGCCAAGCGCGTCGCCGGCTCTGACGGTCTTGGCGATGCAAAATTCAACCTCGCCAACCTGCAGGCCTCACTCTACCAGAACCGTCATATCGGCGCTGAGCTGGTGCGGGACGATCTTGTGAAGGCCTGCAAGGCCTTGCGCAACAACGCGCTCGCTGCCGCGTGCGCCGCCCTCGAAGGCTGGGACCTGCACGTCAATCTCGACTCGAAGGGCGCGCACCTGTTCCACCTGTTCGCGGAAAATGGAGGCCTGCAGTTCAAGATCCCCTTCGATCCCGCCGATCCGGTCAACACGCCCAACACGCTCGATGTCGCCAATCCAAAAGTGATGGAGGCCCTCAGCAAGGCTGTCGCCACCCTCACCGAACTGAAGATCCCGCTCGATGCAGCGCTCGGCGATGTGCAGCGTGAAACGCGCGGCGAAGAGCGTATCCCGATCCATGGCGGCGCGGGTCAGGAAGGCGTCTTCAACGTCATCACTGTAGAGAATCTCGAACCCGAACTCGGCTGGACCAGCATCCGCCATGGCTCCAGCTGGATCATGACCGTGGAGTTCACGCCCGAGGGCCCCAAAAGCCAGGGCATCCTCTCCTATTCGCAATCGGTGAACCCCGCCTCTCCCTTCCACTCTGACCAGACCCGCGCCTATTCGGAGAAGAAGTGGGACGATCTGCTGTTCAGTGAGGAAGCGGTGGAAGCCGCCGTCGTCTCTCGGAAGACTGTGAGCGAGTAGGCCAAAACGCTGTCGTTCCGGCGAGGCGGCAACGCCAGGGCGCGCCGGAACGACCGGAACGGCCGGGCGACGCGCAACTTCACCTTGACCTGCCGCCCCGGTTCGGGTCCATGCGCCTCATGGCTGGACCTCCGATAGCAGTTCTTCGCGGCGTGATGCTCACGCTGGGCGCGACACCCCTGTTCACGGGCGTCGATCTCTCGCTCGCACGCGGGGAGCGGATGGCGCTCGTCGGCCGTAACGGGGCGGGCAAGTCCACGCTCATGCGCATCCTTGCCGGAGCCATCGAACCGGACGGCGGCGAGATCTTCATGCAGCCGGGCGTTGTCGCCCGCCACCTGACACAGGAACCCGATTTCAGCGGCTACGCCACCGCTCTGGATTATGTTTCCGACGGCCTCGCCCCGGACATGCTGTACCGCGCAGAATCCGAACTCGGCGCCTGGGGCGTGCCCTTCGAACTCGATCTCACCAAGGCCTCCGGCGGACAGGCCCGCCGGATCGCCCTAGCCCATGCCTTCGCCCACGACCCTGACATCTCCTCGACGAGCCGACCAACCATCTGGACGTTCCGGCCATCGAACTTCTGGAAGAGGAAATGAAGGCTTTCCGCGGCGCCGTGCTGGTCGTCAGCCACGATCGCCGCTTCCTTGAGAATGTCGCCACGTCCGTCGCCTGGCTGCGCCAGGGCGTCGTGCGGCAGATGGACAAGGGCTACACTGCCTTCGAGGAGTGGACCGAACAGGTCGAGGCCGAGGAAGAGAAAGCCCTCGACAAGCTCAACACCCAACTCAAGGCCGAAGAGCGCTGGATGGCGAGGGGCGTCACCGCCCGCCGCAAGCGCAATATGGGCCGCGTCCGCAAACTTCACGAGATGCGCTCCGAAGGCCGGCACCGCAAGACGGCGCTCAACGAAGCCGCCAGCACCGCCAGCCTTGCCATCGACAGCGGCTCGCAATCCGGCCGGTTGGTCATCGAAGCGAAGAACGTCTCGAAAACCTTCCAGACGCCCGATGGCGCCCTGCCCATCGTCAACAACCTGTCGCTGCGCGTCATGCGTGGCGACCGCCTCGGCCTCGTCGGCCCCAATGGCGCGGGCAAGACGACGCTGCTGAAACTGCTGCTCGGCCAGCTGCCGCCGGACGATGGCAATATCCGCCTCGCAAAGAACCTCGACATTGCCTATCTCGATCAGACGCGCGCCACCCTCACACCGGACATGACACTCTGGAACACGCTTGCCCCGCTGGGCGGTGACCAGATCATCGTGCGCGGCTATCCCAAGCACGTGGCCGCCTACGCGAAGGACTTCCTGTTCGAGTCCCGCCAGCTTCACCAGCCGGTCGGCGCCCTCTCCGGGGGCGAACGCAATCGCCTCACGCTCGCCCTTGCCCTCGCGAAGCCTTCGAACCTGCTGATCCTTGACGAACCGACCAACGATCTCGACATCGAAACCCTGGATCTGCTGGAGGACATGCTGAGCGAGTTCGATGGCACGCTTCTGCTCGTCAGCCACGACCGCGCTTTCATCGACAACGTGGTTACGTCTGTCTTAACGCCCGAGGGCGACGGCGTCTGGCTGGAAACGCCCGGCGGCTACGCCGACTATGTCAGTCAACGCAATGCCGCCGCCAAACAGGCGGCTTCGGCGGCGAAGGCAGAGGCAAAGTCGGCGGCCAACCCCGCCCAGAAGACCGCAGCCTCCAAGCTGACCTACAAGGACCAGCGCCGCCTCGAGGAACTCGACCGTCTCATGCCGGAAAGGCAGGAAGAGATAATCAATCTTGAAGATGCGATGGCCGATGGCTCGCTCTTCGGCAAGGATCCCAAGGCCTTCCAGGCCCGCGCCAACCGCCTCTCCGCCGCCCGTATCGAGCTGGCGACATATGAAGAGGAATGGCTTGCGCTGGAAGCAAAGCGCGAAGCCCTTTCCCGCTCCTGAGGCGCATTTTTGCGTCAGGACGTCGCGCCAGTCTGGTGAATTCGCCCATCCTACCGAGCGGAATTTTAACCGCACTCCCGTACTGTCGACTACGCGGCGGGACTGAGGGAGAAGACTATGGCGGGGAACGCCAATAATTTCGCGTTGCTGCTCGATCTGGCCAAGGAAGGCTCCAGTGAGAAGCGTCGCGAGCTGCTGCGGCAGATCACTGACGTATTCCTGGCCCAGTCCGAACTGCGCTCGGAAAACGAAGCACAGATCTTCGACGAGATTGTCGGCGCCGTGGCGCAGGATCTCGAAGCGCAGGTCCGCATCGAACTTTCGCGCAAGGTCGCCGACAGCGCTGGCCCGCTCCGCCGCATCGCCCGCCGCATGGCGATGGACGACATCGAAGTCGCCCGCCCGGTACTGGAGCGCTCGCGCTCTCTGACCGAGAATGACCTTATCGAAGTGATCCAGGCGAAATCGCAGGATCACATGATGGCCGTCACAATGCGCCCGGATATCGGCGAGCGTGTTTCCAGCGTCCTCGTCGAAAAGGGCGAAGACCGCGTGCTCGTGTCGCTGCTGCAGAACGATAGCGCCAGGATGAACCGCGAAACGTTTGAACGCGTCACCGAGCGCGTCGAAAACAATCCGGTGCTGCACGCTCCGTTCGTGCGCAACGCAAACATTCCGCTCGACCTGCTGAACACGGTCTACATCCGCGTCGAGCACGATCTCCGCCGCGAGATCATGCGCAAGTTCCACGGCGTCTCTCCGGCCGAGCTCGAAGCAGCCCTGGAAGCCAGCCGCACGCGCCTGTCGTCGGCCTACGGCGTCCTGCCGGACGACTACTCTGCTGCGAAACAACACGTGGCCGCCATGGAAAAAGCCGGCTCGCTCAAGCCGCCCGCACTTGTCCAGCTCCTGCGCGAAGACCGCCGCACCGCCTTCCTCATCGCCTTCGCCCAGCTCGTCGACGTCGAGTTCGATCTCGGCCGCCGCCTGCTGGAAATGAAGGATCTCGACGCGCTGGCGATGCTGTGCCGTGGCGCGGGCTTTGATCGCGGCCTGTTCGTCACGATCTGCATCCTCATCCTCGGCGGCACGGGCGGCCTCAGCAAGACGGAAGAATACGGCAAGCTCTACGAGCAGGTGCCGGTGTCCGCCGCCCAGCGCGCCCTCCGCTTCTGGAAGGTCCGCGCCAAGGGCGTCACAGCCCAGGCCGCCTAGAAAAGTCGCCCCGACAAAGTGTGGGGTGATCCCGCAGAGCACGCTGGTTGCGCCTGCAAGTTCATGCGTCACGCGAATCGCGCGGCGTGGAAAACGCGTCACGCCAGAGTCAGCCGAGCGGAAACGCGCGCAGCCATGCGGGTCTTCGCCCAATAGCAGTTGCGCAATTGCTCCGTGCACACCGCTCGCATAGTTTCCCTCGCGCCGGGCGGGGGCACGGAGACGTGGATGCCTAACCCGGTCATTCGATCCGAAGCGATCAGCATCGGCGAGCTTCTCAAGCTTGGAACGTTCCGCCCTGCGCGCGTGCAACGCGATTATTGCTGGACGGAGCATCAGCAGTCCTCCCTGCTCGAAGACCTCATCTCCGCCTTCGGCGAGTTCAACCTCGATCCCGACATCGAGCCGGACAGCCTGCCCGATGGACGCGACCTGCCCAATCACCCGGCGATGGACCTGCCGGAGATGGACCTGGAACTGGAACAGACCCAGCCCTACGTGTTCGTCGGCACAGTCGTCGTCCACCAGACCGACGCCCACCTCGATATCTACGATGGCCTGCAGCGCCTCACGACCTTCACGGTGTTCTTCGCCGTCCTGCGCGACCTGCTGGAAGCCGAACGCAAGCACCCCGTCCACGCCATGCTGGCCGACGAGGCCGGCATCTGGCGCCTGAACCTGATGATGAAGCACAATACGCTGGAGTCGGATATTCTCGCCCCCGGCCGCACGGCGAAGCGCCATCGCCCGCATCCGCAGCTCACCGAAGCCAGCCATCGCCTGCGCACCTGCGTCACCACCGCCCGCG
>JAVBYB010000459.1 GCA_030824255.1 bacterium | reverse complement strand
AACAGCCGTGCGTCGGCAAAGCCCGTCACGTCCACCTCTGGAAGCCGGATTTCCCGAACGGCCCCCTTCCGACGATCAATTGCGTAGATCGTTCGTCCCTCGGCAAAGGCGAAGGCCTGCCCCTCGGCCTCGAGATCGATTGTGGCGACGTGGATCAGCGTCGGGCCCATGACCGGCCGGGCCAGGACATACATTTCCGGGCGGTCATGACCGAGAAGGTAAAGCAGGCCGTCGGGACCTGTCGCGCCGCCGGAGGCCGCATAGGGCGCCATCCGGGCAATCGCGCCTGCCGGAAAAAGCCAGCCACCCGTGCGCCGCCATTGCGCGTCGTAGGTGACGACGCTTGAGAACGTGTGGTCCTTGAACTTCAGGCCGCCATTCTCGGAGTAGTGCGCGAAGCCGGCGATCCAGCCGCCCTGATAATGGTCGAACCACGTCAGTGATCCTTCCTCGGTCATTCCAAGACTGTGGGAGTCCACGTGCGTCATTGTGCGGGTGTCGAAAATTTCGACTGACGAGCCATGCGGCGTTTCCGAGTAATTCGAGTTGGCGCACCAGAGTCGCTCAGATTCCGAAAAGCAGCTGTTCAGATGGCGCACGAGGCCGTTCTTCGGTGCAACCCAGCGTGAAATCAGTGTCCCGCTGACGCGATCATACTTGGCGATCACCGTGTTATCGACGGGGTAGAAATGGCGCCCGTCGACGGCGACCCCCTGGTCTGCCTCGGGAGCGGGGAATTCGCGCACCGTGGTCGCAGCAAGTTTCAGCGGCGTCGGCGCGACATAGTCTGGGACAGAAAGAGCGCCCGGCGGCGCCAAGGCCGGCGTATTCGCGCAAGCCGAAACGGCGAGCAGGCAGGCAAGAGCGATTGTGCGCATCAGGCATATCCTTCGATGGAAACTGGCCGGCCGATCTGGGTCAGATCGGCCGGCCGCATCCGGCATGCTTCTCGTCAGGCGTCGATCAGAAGCCCCAGCTGGCCCCGACATAGATCGTGCGGCCAACATACTCGAACTCGGTGTTCTGGTTCACCTTGCCGCCCTGGAATTCAGAGGTCGGCTCGTCGTTCAGGTTCACGCCTTCAAGGAAGATCTTGAAGTCGTCCGTGATGGCGTAGCTCGCCTTGGCGTCCCAGCGCCCGAACTCGCCCTGGTTCAGACGGAGCGTCGGGTCAGCGTTGTCAGCGTCGAGGAAGCTGGCGTTGTAGGCGTAGCTGACCGAGAGATCGATCGGACCTTTCTGGTAGAAGACGCTGAAGGCGTAAGTAGATTCCGGTTGCCCCTGGATGGGGGCCGTGCCGCCGGCGGGGAGATCGACTTCGCCCTCGATGAATGTCGCCGAGAGTGAGGCGCCCAGACCATCGAAGGGCTCGGGCAGGTAGTCGAACTGTGTCTGCGCCGAAAGCTCAAGGCCCTGCAGGAAGGCCGACCCGGCGTTGATGGTTGTCGACACATCCAGCCGTGTGAGGGCTGAGGTATCGATGCCCGTCAGGCCGCGCGCAAGGAGCTCGCCCTGCATAGCGGGCTGCGTTGCGAAGGAATTGGTCTGTCCAGCCAGCTGGTCGGAGATATCCTTGTAGAACACCGACGCGGACAGCGCCGTCAGCTGGTCGGGATACCATTCGATACCCAGATCGTAGTTCCAAGACTTGCGAGCGACCAGATCGGGATTTCCGATCGAGACAGATCCGATTGCGCCATTTTCGCTGAATGTAGAACGCGGCGCGATCTGGCTGTAGTCGGGACGGCCCAGTGCGCGGGTTACCGCGCCGCGGAACACCCATTCGTCGGCCGGGCGGAAATTCACCAGCAGCGCAGGCAGGACCTCGGTGTAGTCGCCGCCCGAATTGACGCGTGTCTGGGACGTTGTTCCGCGCAGCAGATAACCTGAGCTGTCAACATCGGTGTTCTCGACGCGTACGCCACCGATCACCTCCCAAGGACCGAAATAACCGGACGCCATCACGTAGGCGGCAAGGATCGATTCCTTTAGGTCATAGTCGGAGGCGAAGTTGGACGTGAAATTCGCCGCCGTGTTGGGCGTGAAGCGCGCGGCGTTTGCCGGATCGGCAAAGTAGGCGTCCATGCCGTGCACATCCATCCAGATGTTCGGCACGTTTCCGTTCTGCGTTTCGTTGACGAAGCCGCCATTGTGGAAGGTCGGCGATGTGGCGAGGTTGATCGGTGTGCCGTTCGGGAGGAATTCGTCCTGTGCAGCGTCAAGCGTCCGGTCTGTCGTCGAAGCCTTCACGCCGGTCTTGATAAAGATGTCCGCGTTGACGTCCCACCGTGCATTGACCTGCGCGATGGTCGCGTTCTCGTCCATGTCCTGCGTGAAGAAACGGGCGCGGCGCAACGGCAGCAGTGCCGGGTTGGTACGATCAGGCGTGCCGGCGTTCGGCGTGATGCTGACGATGCCGTCACCATCAACCTCGAACGTGCTTGGGCCAATCGCGGTAGCGCCCGAGCGCCATTCCCAGCTGCTGAACGGCTCCTTGATCTCGTTGGCGTTTGCCTGGACGAGATAGTCCAGTGTCATGCCATCGATGTTGTTCTCGCCGCCGGCGGCGATCGAGGACACGATCTTGTCCGCATATTCCAGACGGATGTTGGCGAGGACGCGGTCCGTCCCTTGCGAGCCCGACGTGGGCGATGTCAGCGTGAGGCGGCTGCCGGTGAAGTTCTGCTCGTAGCGGTTGCGCCACTGATACTCGTTCCACTCGCCGTAGAACCCACGGACGAAATACTCCGAATTGGCGTCCGGCTGCCATTGCAGGGCGCCGCTGAGGTTGGTCCGTTCGCGGCCGATGATGTAGTAATTGTTCTTCACGTTGACGGGCAGGGACACGCCAGCCGGCTGGCCCGGGACCTGTGTCCAGTCGTCCTGGTAGACGCCCGTGGAAACATATTCGCGCGACGAGAATGTGCCGCCAACCAGCCACCCGATCGTGTCGCCAATCTTCCCGGACATGGTGCCGTCCACAGCGTAGGGATCGTGGCCGCCGAAGGCTTCCTCACGTGGCCGCTCCTCTTCGTAGCCATAGCGAGCTGTCACGTAGCCGTAGAAGTCGTCGTCGCGATCGAACGGCATCTTGGTCTCGACGTTGACCGTGCCGCCAATGCCCTGTGCATCCATGTCGGGCGTCGGTGTCTTGATCACCTGCACGCCGCCGAGGACGCCGCCGGAGATGATATCGAGCGGCGCCTGGCGCCCGCCCAGTTCAACTTCCGGCGAACCCATTTGTACGCCGTTGATCGTCACGTTGTTGAGGTTGGAGGCAACGCCGCGGATCTGGACGTAACGGCCTTCGCCCTTCTCGACGAGCATCGAGACGCCGGGCAGGCGGTTGAGGCTTTCGCCGACGTTCTTGTCAGGCAGCTGGCCGAGTTCATCTACGCCGAGCGCCTCGATCGTGCGGCTGTCTTCGCGCTTCTCGTCGATTGCTTCCTTGCGGTTGAGGGAGCTACCGGTGATGACCACCACGTCGCTGGCTTCCTGCCCGGCCTGTGTGGGCGGCGTCGGTTGATCGGCCATCGCCGGTCCGCAAAAGGCGAGTACGCCGGCGGAGCCCAGAAGCAGCTTCTTGATATTCATTTTGTCACCCTCCGAGAACCAACCCGGGCAGGCGGCTAGCGGCGGTGGATGACGGCTGGCGCATACTTTTGCGACGCTGCGCACAACGTTTTTTGACTGATCAGTGAAGTACCAAGCGTTTGAGCCTTATCGGCCCGGCACCACGCGATCGGGGGTCGAGTAGCGCCATTCCTGCAACAGGGTGCGCAGCGCAGCGACGAACGCCAGTGGCTGGTCGAGCATCACGTGGTGACGCGCCTCGGGGATCTCTATGAACGGCACCTGCCGGTTCAGGAGGTCGCGCATGTAGTCGCCGACATCGTCCTCCCACAGGATCGATTTTTCGCCTTTGAACAGCGCGATGCGGCAGCGCGTTTCCTTCAGCAATTCCTGCGGCGGACGCGAAACCGCAAAGCGTTGCCAGATTGACGGGTCGAACTTCCAGCCCCAGCCATCGCCCATCTTCTCTCCGGTTGGGCCATCCGCGAGCGGTTTCTTCCCGAGGCTCCAGCGCGCAATGTAGTCCATGATGAAATGGTTCTCGCACAACTGTGGGGGCGCGAGACGGAAGCGGGCGAGGGCGGCTTCAAGCGAGGGATAGACCTTGCCCCCACGCACAGGCGGTGGGCCGGAGCGCGGCCTGTCGGGCGGGTTCACCGGCGAGTCGACGATCACGATGCCGCCGAAACGGTCGCCGTATTCCGCCCCGGTGAGGATGGTGACGAAGCCGCCAAAGGAGTGTGCGACGATGATCGGCTTTTCGGCGTGGGCGAACAGGCCGGCCGCCTCGCACACGGCCAGCTGTTCCTTCGCGAATGTGTCCATCACGTAGCGTTCGCGCCAGTCTGAATCGCCCATGCCGGAGAATGTCATCGCGACGACGCGGTAGTCGTCGGTAAGGTAGGGGGCGACGAAATCCCACCAGTGGGCGTGTGCGCCATTGCCATGCACGAGCAACAGGCCTGGCTTCGAGCGGTCTCCCCAGCTCTGGTAGTGGATCCTGGCGCCCTCGCATTCGACGAAGGACGTCTCATAGGGCGTGGCGACCGCGTCTTCGAACCATTTCGGCGCGGGCGGCTGTGCGCCCTTGTAGACAGCGAGCGGCCCCTGTTCGGTGGGAATTTCTGCCGGTTGATCGCGAACCAGCTTGTCCTTCTCGTCCGCCATGGCGCGCCTCCGTTGCAAACGTCCTAGGCGCGCATCCGGGGCGGGGCAAGCCGGGACCGACGGCAGCAGCCCGGCGGTCCCGGCGCGCCGCGTTGTTCAACCCGCCACCCTCTGTTAGGCCGCGTCCCGGTCCCCAAGGAATGACGCGTTGAGACTCTCCGTCGTTGGAAATTCCCATTCAGCCGCGCTCAAGCGCGCCCTTGATGCCGAGCCCGCGGCTGACGGCGCGCGTGTCGATTTCTTCGTAATGCCCGGTGGCTCAGGCCCGCATCTTCAAGCTGAAGGTGGTCGCCTGTTCGCTGCGCCAGGGAAGAGGGACAAGCTCTTCTCGACTATCCCGGCCGCCGCCGTGGATGGGCTTGATCTGGCAATCTTTGACGCTGTGCTCGTGTCCGCCGTCGGACTACCGTCGCACCGCAATGGCGCCCCCGACCACATCCTCAACCAGCTGGCTCTGGGCTCACGGGTCGAGGATAGCGGCGCCAGCTGCCAGCTCGTCTCCGAGGCCGTCATGATACACGTGATGGATAGCGCCCTGCGAGCCTCTCCCGGCTTCGAGGCGATCCGGCTGATCCGATCCGTCTTCTCTGGCCAGATCTTCCTCCAGGTCTGCCCGCTGCCAAGCCGCACCATCGCGGCCTATCAGGTCGGGAGCGACAAGGGCAGCAATCTCGCCGCGCAATACGGCGACCGCGTCTGGGCATTCCTCAGCTGGTACTACCGCCGTCAGGTCGACCTCATCCAGGCTTACGCGGATACGCTGGATGCGCGCGTCCTTTCGCCCGACGACAGCTTTGTCGAGGCCGGCTTCACACCGAACAAGTACAAGACGCCTGACCCGTGGCACATGAACACGGGCTATGGACGGCTGGTGCTGAAGCAGACCTTCGCCGCGCTCAGCTCTTCGGTTTGAGCGCGATCATGACGTTGCCCGCGCCCTGGCCGAAGAGGCCATAGCCCGAGTTCATCAGTACAAGGCCGTTGGCGGCGATGATCGATGCATTGTCGAACGATCCGCCATTGCCCTTGACGCCGTTGATCGTCTCGAAATCGCGCGCCGTGTCGAACGTCCACACCAGTTTGCCGGTCTTCTTCTCCAGCATGTAGACGCGCCCATCGAGCCCGCCTGTGATGATGTGGTCACCGATAACCGTCGGCGCGCCCGAAAGGCCGAACAGACGGTTGCAACGCGGCACGAACTTCTTGCGGGCATCTGTGCAATCGGGAGTCACTTCGAACTTCCAGTCGATCGTGCCGTCATTGAGGTTTACGGCATAGAGGCCCGGCTTCAGGCTCGGGTCGACGTCCTGTCCGGGTATGGAAGCGCCGGGATAGCTGATCGGTGCGTAGACGTGCGTGTCGTCCGTTGCGATGCCCCAGTGGATGCCACCATTGGGGCCGCCCGTGCCGATATCGCGGCGCCAGACGACGGCGCCCGTATCCGGGTTCATCGCCCAAACGGTGCCGGATTTCTGGCCGGCAAGTACAAGCTCTTTTCCATTGGGAGCCTTGGTGATGATGGTCGATGCGCCGAAGTCCACGTCACGGAAGACGGTCTCGCCTTCTGTGGGGCAGTTCTTCGGACCGCCCTTTGGGCCGCAGCCGACGTTGAACACATCGTCCGGCGTTGCCTGATGCGACCACTTGATGGCGCCGTCCTTCAGGCTGAAGGCCATGATCGCGTTCGTGTTCTTGTGCGCCGGGGCGGAGTTGGCTTCGCCCGTCCCGACATAGATGAGCCCGCGCCTGGTATCGATCGAAGGGGAGTTCCAGACGGGGGCGCCCGACGGTCCCCAGATCATCTTGCCGTCGCCGCGATCCTTGATCGGCTTGGCCTGTTCCATGGTGTGGCCTTCCCACACGCGCTTGCCGGTCATGGCGTCCATCGCCACTACGCCGCCATGAATCTTGCAGCACTCGTGGCTGTCCTGAGCTGCCATCATGATCTCGTACTGCGATGACGGGGCGATCACCTTGTCGCCGACCAGCACCGGCGTGCCGGTGGAGATCGAGCCCGGGAACAGGCCCATGTGAACGGCCCACAGCTCCTTGCCGTTCATGGCGTCGATCATGTGGACGAAGCCGCCCATGTCGCCGACCATCACGACATGCTTGCCATCCTGCCGCGTACCGAACCCCGCGCTGGTGCGCAGCGTTTGCTGGCCTTCATAGATCCACTGGATGCACGGCTTCTGATTGTCCGAGATATCGAATGCGAAGAGCCGGTTGTTGCTTTCGCCAACGGGCAGGAACAGCGTGTTGCCGACAACCGCCGCCTGGCTCCGCATCGTGATTGCTTTGGGGAAGGCGATTGTCCACGCCAGCTCCAGCTTGGTCAGGTCCTTGCCCGCAAGACCCACCTTGGCCGGATCAAGCCGACGCTGGTTCGACGGATCAAACCCGAACGTCGCTACTGTCGGCGCCATGTCAAGCTTCGGCGTCGCGCGGGACGATGGGCAGCGCATCGCCGTGGTCCAGCTGTCGTCCTCCTGCGTCTCCAAGCCAAGATAGTTCGAGACGTCCGAGACATCCTTTGATGTCAGGCCTACCGCCTGGGGGGCCATGATACCCGCGATCAGCGAGTTGGTGATTTGTCCCGGGCTCATCCTCGCCAGCGTCTCGCGCGCCGGCGCCTTGGTCCCTTCAGGATTATTGTGGCAGGCCGCGCACCGTGCCGCATAAATCGCCTCACCCGGATGCGGACCAGACACCTGCGCAATCGGCGTTGCGGCCTGCTGGGTCGCGGGCGCCTGGATCATGTCCGGCGCCTGCGCCGTCTCAACCGGCGTCGTGCAGGACGCTATGGCGAGAGCCAGCGCCGAAAGCGCCACGGCGGATGCGAGCGTGCGAAGCATGAAGTGTCCTCCCGCGAGTCCCCGCCGCGTCTGTTGCGCGGCGTCAGGCTGCTGAGGCGCAGAGTTCTACCTGCATTACGCCAACGTCAACTGTTGACGTGAGGGAAGCGCCACTCGGAGCTGTCTATGCCTCACCCACGACAAACGTTCGCTCTGGATCGCTGCTATCCATCAGGCGTTCGCGGGCAGCAGCGACGAGTTCGCGATAGTCAGAGCGGAAAGGCTCCGCCAGTTCCCTCTGGAGGTCGCCAAGGATGCCGTTCAGCGCCCAGAACTCCGCGGGGTGCTCGATCACGCAAGCGAGCCGTTTGCTCTTTATGTCGTCGATCTCGCGGGCGAGAAAGTCGAACAGGACAAGGGCGTCATCGGAGCTTAGCGTGATTGTGGTCATGGCGCTCCTCGATGCTACTTCTTGGGCTTGAAGGCCAGCAGCATGTTGCCGCCGGTCTGGCCAAACATTGCGTAGCCAGAGTTCACCAGCAGCAGGCCGTTCATCCCCGTGATCGAGTTCGAGTCGATCGCGCCGCCCTTGCCCTTCACGCCGTTGATGCCGTCGAATTCCCGTGCGGTCTCGTAGGACCACAGCAGCTTTCCGGTCTTGGCGTCGTTGACGTAGAGAGCGCCGTTCAGGGCCGCCGTCACCACTGCGCCATCGATGATTGAGGGCGCCGCGGAGAGGATATTGCCGCGCC
>JAVBYB010000282.1 GCA_030824255.1 bacterium | reverse complement strand
CGCCGCTTACCTTCTCGTTAGCAAGGATGCGGACTGGTTCTATTCGATGGTCCCGGCCGAACTGGCCGCTGGCCGCAACCCGACCGCCTCGGCGGACTATCTGCGCTCGACGCTGTTCGACGGCGAGTTCAGCAACGAGCTGTCCGTCTTCGCGACCTACCTGTTCACACACAATGCCGGAGTGTCGCTCCTTGCCTTCGCCGTCGGCTTCGCGTTCGGTCTGCCCAGCCTGCTGCTTATGGCTTACAACGGTTGCACGATAGGCGCGTTCGTCGCGGTTTTCGCGGCGCAAGGTCTCGGCGTCGAACTCGCGGGCTGGCTGCTGATCCACGGCGTCACCGAACTTTTGGCTATAGCCATTGCCGGTGGGGCCGGCTTGCACATCGGTCGCGCCATGATCTTTCCCGGAGATCGGAGACGCCTCGAAGCTGCGGCCATTTCGGGGCGTCACGCGGCCCAGGCCATGGGCGGCGTCCTCATCATGCTGCTGCTGGCGGGGGTGCTCGAAGGTGTCGGCCGCCAGATCATCAACGATACCTCCATCCGTTTCGCCGTAGCCGGCGCAACAGCTGTTCTCTGGGCCGCCTATCTCTTCATTCCACGCAGGTTCGGCGCCGATGTCTAAGGCACGCAGCATCGACGATTCCACACGGTTCGCCCGGTCGCTGGTCACGCCTGAAGGGATCGACATCGGCGTGCGTCTCGCCTCGGCCGGCGAACGCGCCAGCGCATTCGTGATCGATGCCTTGATCATCGGACTTACCATGATCCTGCTGACGATCGCTGCGGCCGCTGCCGGCCAGAACGCGCAATCCAGCGATGTCATCGCGATCGTCTGGCTGATAGGCTTTTTCGTTGTCCGGAACTTCTATTTTCTGATCTTCGAACTTGGCGCGCGCGGCGCCACGCCAGGCAAGCGCCTCCTGCGCATTCGTGTTGCAAATCGCACAGGCGGCGCACTCCGGCCCGATGCGATCTTCGCTCGCAACGCCATGCGAGAACTCGAGGTTTTTCTGCCTTTGAGCTTCATGGCATCCGCCGGCGCTTCGATAGATGCGGTGATCACGCTGATGGGCGTGGTCTGGACCGGCATCTTCGTTTTCTTCCCGATGTTCAACAGGGATCGCCTGCGGGCCGGAGATGTGATTGCCGGCACGTGGGTTGTCCAGACGCCGCGCCGCAACCTCGCGGCTGATCTGTCGATGCCGTCTCTGGACCGGCGCCTGCCTGCGCGCCAGTTCACGCACGCCCAGCTCAGCACCTATGGCATCAAGGAGCTGCAGGTGCTCGAAGACGTGCTGCGCGCCAGCCAGCGCGAGGCCCTCGCAATGGTCGCGGGGCGTATCCGTAACAAGATTGGCTGGACGCAGGCTTCCGACGAAACCGATCGTGAGTTTCTCAACGCATACTATATCGAGCTGAGACGGCACCTTGAATCAGATCTGCTGATGGGCAAACGGCGCGCCGACAAGCACGACCGTCCGACCCGGATTACCTGAAGCAGCAAGCCTCAGCAGGATTGACCCGCATTGCTGCGCGGAGCGGGCTGAATAATTACGACGCAGGCATCTCTGGCACGGCAAGAATGTCAGTCGAACAGCTTGGCGAGATCCTCAGTGGACGCGCCTTCCTTGATCGTTCGCAGCTCGGTGTAGAGCGCAGCTGATCCCGCGGCGGGGATCATCGCACCGATCGCCGAATAGATTCCGAAGATGGCCAGATAGACCCAAAACGCGCTCTCGCCCAACTGCATCAATGCGCCGCTGAGCAATCCGATAACGCTGCCAAACGCAAACTGCAGCGCGTAGTTCAGGACGAACCAGATCACCAGCAGCCAGAAAATGCGCCAGCGATTGTCGCGCGCCAGCTCTGACGATCGCCCAAGCGAATCCATCACGCCTGCGCGCTCCGCAACCAGCGCAGGCGCGGCGACTGACCAGCGCGTGGCTAGAATCACGCCCGGAATTACGAACAGGAGCAGCCCGAGACCAATCCCCAACGTTGACAGCAGACCGAGGCCCACAAGCGGCAACATCCTTGTCAGACCGGTGCTCAGACATTCGCCAATGCCGGCCCGTTTCCCGTTGAGGTAGACGATCGCGCCGTGCGTGATGGCGCCGACCAGAATGTATGCAGGCAGCAGCAGGATAACGAACGTACCGATCCCCAGGATCGCGGGCATCCACCCGATCAGGCTGGAATCCATGCTCCCGACCGTGGCGGGCGTTATAAATTGTTGGATCAGATACTGCACCGCCACAGCCGGCAGGCCGCCGAACAGAATTCCCAGCAAAAAGAAAGTAGGGAAATTCCCACCGAGGGTGGCGAATGTGCGTGACACAACGCGCCCGATATCGAGCTGCGCATACGCTACCTGTCCAACCATCAAGCCCCCCCCGAATGATGCACGAAGCGTATGTGGTGAGAAGAACGAACGCAACGCCCTCTCTTGCTTGTTCGCAACCTCAAGATGAAACGCGGCGAAGGTTCCTGACTGGATATGTTCCTCCGCACGAAAATCCACATCGGCCAAGCATGCACATCGGCAGGCGCTACGTGGTTCTTGTCCTGCGCTTGCTCGGGACAGCTACGATTGCTGCACTTGTCGCTGCCGCTCGAGCTAGCATCTTGTGAATCGACCGGGTCGCTGCGCGCGGGCCCGTGCTGCAATCACGGATATCAGATCGGCCTTGGCGCCGCTTCCGCCGGTTAAAGTTGCACTAGGCCACTCGCTCATCGACAAATCACCCTTCACAAGACCGAGGCGTCTTTGATCGCAAATTGCTTTCAGCCTAGCCTCCACAGGTCGAAGTGCGCCTAATCAGAATCTTGAGGAAAGGGAAGGAGTGACGAGTGAGCTTGATAGTCGAAGGACAATCCATCGTCGTGCGCAAAGGCAACGAGACCGCGGTCGGCCGTATTATCCGGATCGAGGCAGATGCGCCTGCTCGCTTACGCTGCCCACTTCTCCCGGGCGCGTCTCAATCTGCGATTGGTAGAGCAGGCCCATAAGCAGCACCACTCCAGCGACTATAAGTATCCCAACAAAGAAATAGTTCTGTCGCTTGCCATGGATTTCGCCATCTACCGTCCAAACTTCCGGCCAAAGCAGTCTGTAGTAGAACGCTAGGCAAACCATTCCAAGACCAACCGCGAACGCTCCCGCCCCAAGTAGAGCGAACAAGTACATACCGCCGAGCAGCACAACAATTGCGAACCCAACTTTGATTCTTCTCTTGATCTTACTAGAGAGTTTCATTTCACATAGTTCCGCATGATACGGAGCCATCCCATTTAACGCCGGTGTAGATTGCAAAGCCTGCAGCGCCCGTACCTCTTAGTTCGGGATTTCCTTTGATACTCGGCACG
This sequence comes from bacterium, assembly GCA_030824255.1. Taxonomy (GTDB): domain Bacteria; phylum Pseudomonadota; class Alphaproteobacteria; order Caulobacterales; family Hyphomonadaceae; genus UBA7672. The sequence continues at coordinate 4,924 of JAVBYB010000282.1, read as the reverse complement.
GGAGTAACGGGCTTATCTTTTAGGTCGATGCCGACACCCACGCTACCTTTACTGAATTCGAACTCAGCACCTACTCCAAAACCGGCACCACCAAGAACCACAGACGGAGCGCTGCTGTCAGGGGCCGGAACCGAAATTCCACCACCCGCGCCAGCACTTGCCGCAAATCCTGCGAGCAGAGATGCACTCCCAGAATAGCCGTATTCACCTGTGCTGCTGTCGTAGAACAATCCGGCACTGGCGCCACCTCCAGCAATGAACGCTCCATTCGCCGCGAGGCCCGCATTGTACACCGGCCCTTTTGGAAGTGAGCTAGCGACGCCGGCAAAACCTGATGCAGCAAGGCAAGCCCCGCTGTTCCCGATTGCCGCCGGTATTAGTACAGGAAATCCGAAGATCGACCAAAAGGCGTTGTCTAACCGGCGTCGGCATAGTTCATTGCAATCGTCGTTGGGCGTTATTTCGACACAACTTGTATCGCCTGGCGGGCAGCTGAGCATACCGAATGGATCGATCAAATTAAACGGATCGCTTCCGACATAATTGTACAGATTCATGCCATCGCCATATCCAATGGGATCTGGCTGCATGAACCGGCCGAGCTCCGGGTTATAGGCGCGGGCCTTGTAGTGATAGAGCCCCGCCTCAGGCAGCCACATCTGGCCGGTGTACTGGAAAGTTCCGTCGTTGCTTCCTCCAGGAACTCCGAACGCGTCATATGTGTTCACCGCAACGGCGCCCCCTTCAACCGCAACGATTGAGCCGCGTTCGTCCGCGTAGAGATGCCGGCGATCAGGCGCGCCGGAGCCTGAGTGCCCTGCCCCCTCGAACCACACCAGCGGCTCGTCCAGCCCCGGACCGTGAATGTACCGGCGCAGAACCGCGCCCGCTGTGCTGTACTCGGCGATCATGTCGACGCCGTCGTAGACGAAGCGCGTCGTTGATGGGCCCGCCACCTGATAGAGGCGTCCCACGGGATCATAGCTCAGCGTCGCCGATGGCGACCCCGATGCAGAGGTCAGGCGATTGGCGAAGTCGTACCCGTATGTCTTCGTCCCATCGTAGGTCGTGTTACCACGGCTGTCGTAAGTCGGCGTGATGCCGCCCGCTGACGTGTACTGGTTAAGGCTGTTGGATGTGTATGTGTCCGTGAAGTTGGCTGGCGGCGTGTAAGCATAAGCCGGATTGTCCGGCGTGCGCGTGACGATCTGGCCTGCAGGGTTGTAGGCCAGCGATACGAAAATGTCGTAACTCCCGTTCGCCGGGTAATTGGCTAGCCCTGTGAGCCACGACGCCGTGTTGTAGGAGTACCCCGTCAATCCTCCGTTTGAGCGCGTCAGCGTCGTACGCCGCCCCATATTGTCGTAGGCAAATGTCGCCAGCGCGGTTCCGCCATTCTCCTTGATCGCAGTCAGGTCGCCTGCCGTGTTGTACTCGTAGGTTACATAGAAGCTGTCCGGCCAGGTCATCCGTGTACGCCGGCCCGCGGCGTCATACTCATAGCTGACCGTGCGCCCGGCCTGCGTCTCGCTCACCCGCCGGCTGAATGCGTCATAAACATAGCTGTTCGTATGCGCGCCTTCCACAACATCGGTTGTGCGGCCCATGAGGTCATAGGTGTAGCTGACCTTTGGCGTGGTACATGCCGTGTCAGACGCGGCGGTCGAGTATTTCAGGAGGCGGTAGAGGTTGTCGTAACAGAAGTAGATGTGGCTCCCATCACGCAGCTGCTTTGATGCCAGCCGACCATGAGCATCATACGTTAGCGTCTCCTCATCCGTCGTGGACGGGTGCGGGTAAATCGTCTTCAGAAGACGTCCAAAGCCATCATAGGTGAACTCTGTCTCGTTGCTTTTGGCGTCCATCAGTGATTCAAGTTCGCCGGAAGCTGTGTAGTCCATTCGTGCAGTGAAGCGCTGCTCCGGCGCGCCAAACGCATCCTGCACTTCTGTCGGCTCGAACAGCGCACTGTAGAGAAAACTTCGCGTTGCCGCCCTATTGGAGCAATTTCCCAGAGTTGTGAGTGGTGAGATTTGCGGGGTCGGCGAATTCTGATTCTGTTCTTCTGTTTGTTGGCGGGAGGACGATATCGGCAAGCCTTGCAGTCTGCATTTGCGCAAGCACTTTGCGGCGGCGATCGAGGGCCGGCGCGTGGATGCGGTTCAAACGGGCGACCGGCAGTCTCGCTGCGCCCCGCGAGGGCAAGCCGAAAGGCTCGGTGCTTGATGCTCATGCAGCGTTCATCCTCGGCCTGATCGAGGAGACGCCGGACATCACGCTTGAGGAGATCGCCGTGCGTCCGGCCGAAGAGCGCGAAGTGAAGGTCGTCCACACGGCAGTGTGGAAGTTCCTCGACCGGCGCGGCATGACGCACAAAAAAGACTGCTCATGCCTCCGAACAGGAGCGCGCCGATGTGAAAGCGGCGCGCGGGGCCTGGCTCAAGAGCCAGCCCCGGCTTGATCCGGACCAGCTGATCTTCATGGACGAAAGCGGCCTGTCGACCAAGATGGCCCGTCTCAGGGGATGGGCGAAGAAAGGCGAACCCTGCCGGGCCGCCATCCCGCGCGGTCACGGGAAGACCATCATATTTCTGGACGGCATAGCCCCTCAAGGGCTTCATCGAGCCTATGCTACTCGACGGCCCGATTGACGGGGAGGCCTTCCTGGCCTGGTGCGAACAGGTGCCCGGTCCGGGCTGGAGCCTGCTCTTCGCCGCGGACACGTCCGGTGCGAGCCGTCGGTTCCGCATCCTTGCGGTGATTGATTACTACACGCGCGAATGCCTGGCGCTGGGGGCGGACGCGTCCCTCTCCGGCGGCCGGGTCGCGCGCGAACTGGACGCCGTGATCCGGCTTTATGGAAAGCCTGAGCTTGTGGTCAGTGACAACGGAACGGAGCTGACCAGTGGCGCCATCCGCGAATAGCAGAACGAGAGCAGGGTTGGCTGGCACTACATCGCACCGGGCAAGCCGCAGCAGAATGGCTTCATCGAAAGCTTCAACGCCCGGCTGAGGAATGAACTCTTGAACGAGGAGGTGTTCGACAGCCTTGGGGCTGCAAGGAAGGCGCTCGCCATCCGGCGCCACGACTAAAACAACGTGCGTCCCCACTCGGCCCTGGGCAGCATCCCGCCTGCCGCCGCGCGCGTGCCATCCGAGCTCTGGGGGGCTCAACGCCCCGCGCGCTCGCAAGCTGAGAAAAACCGAGTTATGAAAACCAAGGACTCTCCGAAAGGATGAGGGAGCCGAGGGGCTCAGACCAAACAACTAGGCTGGTGAACAATCCGACCCGCTGCATCGCCTTCGCCACCGAGCAGCAAGTCATCGCCGGTCCCGCTGGAAATATCGTCATAACCCCCAATTGCCGAGCAACCTGTCGTTGCCCGCCCAAACATTGGCGGTTTCGCTAGTGGAGGCCCTGATGAACGAGTCGGGCGCATTGGTGGGACCTGCCCCGGGATTCCAAACGCCCATATGTTACCCATCGACATATCGTTAGCGATGACGATCACCGCCGCGCTCAAGCACCAAACAGCAGCCAGTCGTGACCGACTGGCTGCAACAAAGGCGAGGATGAATTGCTCGGGCTCAAGTCTTCTCCGGTCACCGGCGCAGACACGCAAGCGCGAGCAGCGCTAGCTGATCCGGGGTCGATCAGCCCGTTCCACTGCTCGAGTGTGAGACCGCTGACGTCCAGCGCGACGAAGTTACCGCCTGCATAACCCAGCAACGTGTCGTCGACCTGTCCATCGCCATCGGCGTCGATGGTCAGGAAACCCGACCACTGGAGCCCTCCAAGATCGAAGCTGTCTTCGGTTGGACTGAAATCGAACGCGACATCCCAGTTGCAGCGTTCTCCGAGGTCGAAGATGTCGTGGCCTGCGCCACCCGTGTATATGTCGACATCCGACTCGAAGAAGTCGATCCCGCCGTCCAGCCGGTCATTGCCGTCGCCGCCGACCAGCCAGTCGGACCCGGAATCGCCCCGCAGCACATCATCGCCATCACGGCCGACCAGGGCGTCGTCGCCGCTTTCGCCAATGAGGACGTTGGCGTTGGCGTTTCCGAACAGACTATCGTTACTCGAGGACATTCCGACGACGCCATCGATCGAGTCATGGAACACGGTCCATGTTGTGTATGTCTGCCCTCCGACCACGAGCGAGTGCGAGAAGACTCCTGCCGCCAGATCCACCCAGTTGCCGCTTTCGGACATGACGAAGAGATCTACACCTTCGCCGCCGATGAGCACGTTGACGCCCTCGCCGGCTTCGAGCCAGTCATCACCAGCCCCACCATCCAACCAGTCGTCGCCGCTGCCGCCGTAGACGAAGTCGTTGCCCGCCCCGGCAATCAGCACATCGTTGCCGCCGGAGCCTACGATAGCATCCGAACCCGCCCCACCGAAGGCACGGTCATCGCCATCGCCTCCGTCCAGCCCGTCATCGCCATCGCCGCCGTCCAGCCAGTCGTTGCCGTCACTACCCCACAGGTAGGCGTCATTCCCGGCCCCCCCGACAAGGGTGTCATTGCCCTCATCTCCATAGAATGAATCCTCCGCTGCGCCGCCGATGATGACATCATCGCCCATGCCGCCAAGCACCTGGCTGTAAATTCGGGAATTGTCCTGGATCCAGTCATTGCCGTCACCGCCGGAGATCCAGCCCAATCCGTCCAGCCCCCCTTGCCCGCCGATCAGTATGTCGTCATGCGCCGAGCCTTCGATCTCCTCAATGCTGGTAAGCGTGTCGACCGCGCCCCAGCCATCTATCGCCCACTGGCCGATAAGGTCCACCGTGACGCCCGCTGGATCGCCAGCGTGTATCACGCGATCCATTCCCGCCCCGCCATTCAGCGTGTCATCGCCCGCGCCTCCAGACAGCCAGTCATTGCCCTGGTTTGCCGTTAGTGCATTGTTGGCGTC
>JAVBYB010000168.1 GCA_030824255.1 bacterium | reverse complement strand
GAACCCCGATTCAGATTGGGCGGTCTGGAAGTGCGGCCTGCGACGCGGGAAATCCTGCATGCGGGCGGTCGCGAGATGGTTGAGCCGCAGGTGATGTCGGTCCTGCTGACGTTGGCCAAGGCGCGCGGCGAAGTGGTGACGCGGGACGACCTTTCGGCGGCCTGCTGGGATGGGCGGATCGTCAGCGACGACGCGATCAATCGCGTCCTGTCGCGGATCCGGAAGCTGGCCGAGCTGACAGGCGGCCGGGACTTCACCCTCGAAACGATTACCCGGATTGGCTACCGGCTGGTTGCGACAGCGCCTGTCGACGCGCCCGAAGCGGGGCAGGTGGCCATTGCGGAGCCGCCGGCTTCAGCTGCCGCGGCGCCGTCAAACCCGGTGCGCGCCAATCGCTACTGGCTGGCCGCTGCCGCGATGCTTGTTGCTGTGGTTCTGGGCGCCTGGACGTATTCGAGCATGAACAGCCCGCAGCAATGGGTTGAGGATCCGTCCGCGTCCCTGACGCTCGCTGTCCTGCCGTTCGACAATCTTGGCGGGGCGGAGGGCGATGCGGTTCTCGCCAGCGGGCTTGCCCGGGAAATCCGAAACACGCTGTCTCGCGTTCGGGGGCTGCGCGTGATTTCCGACACGTCGTCGTTCGCCGTGGCCTCGGAGCCGCTGACGGCCACGGACATGGGCCGCCGGCTGAACGCCGACCTCCTGCTGGACGGCAGCTTGATCCGGACGGGCGATTCCCTGAAGCTTACGGTTGAACTCGTCGACGGCAAGGACGGGGTGAATCTGTGGACGGGAGGAGGGTCGGGCAAGTCTGCGGATATTGAAGGTCTGCGGCAGCAAGTGTCGGCCGAGGTTGTCGAACAGCTTGTTCTCCAGCTTGGACCGAGCCGGATAAGCGCCGCGTCGACACCGCGACGCAGCGACCCCGCCGTTTACAGAATGCTGATGGAGGCTTTGGAACTTCTCGAAGGTACCCAGGCAGCACGCATGCGCGGTCAGGGCGGGGCGGCGCTTGATGCCGGCGACCGGGCGGATGCGCTTGTCGAGCAGGCGCTCAAGATCGATCCGGAGTCGCCGTTCGCATTGCGTCTCAAAGCGTACATTATTTCCACCAGTGCGACGACCGAGCTCTTTCAGCAGGGCGCCGTGCTCTATGACAAGGCAACGGAAGCTTCGCGCTATTTGCGACGCGCGCTTGCGTCCGATCCGGATTTCGTTCCGGCGCTGGCGGGACTTGGCGAATACTACCGGCGTTTCGAATGGCGATGGACAGAAGCGCGAACGATGATGGAGCGAGCGCTGGCGCTCGATCCCAACAATGCGGACGCGCACCTTTCGTACTCATATTACCTGTCCGGCGCGGGGCGATGCGTCGAGGCGCTTGAGCATTCGCGCGCTGCGCTGGAGATTGATCCCGAGTTTGGGTGGCGCACCTTGAGCGTTCCGCGCGCTCTCAAATGTCTCGGGAGGTTTGCGGAATCCAACGCGGCCTACATCACCGCAATCAACCAAGACCCAGGGAACATGTTCATCCTGCGCGAGATGTACATGAACCACTTTGTGCGGGGCGAGGCGGACCTGCTGGAAAAGCTGCGGGTGCATGTTCGCGACACGTTGTGGAAGGGGGTGCCGCATCCCGATGTGCAGGGCTGGCTGGACTGGACGGCGGTTGCGGTCGAGGCGTTGCGCGGGCAGCGCGCGCCATTTCTTGTGATGCTGGAACGCGAGGTTGGCGTGGACAAGCGCCCGGGCGAGGCGCTGACGGTGACGGAGCTGCAGCGCCGCAAGGGCGATGTGATGTGGATCCAGGCCATGGAGTTTGCGGCGGCGGGCAGTCCGGAGCGGGCGATCGACATGCTTGAGGGCGCCATCACCGCAAACGCACTCTACATCCCGGAGACGATGCCCTACGGCGCGTATGAGTTCACGCCCGAGGTGCGGGCTAATCCGCGTTATCAGTCGATCTGGAGAACCGATCCCAGACTCGTGGAGATTGCAAGCCTGCGGCTCGAGGCCCTTCGCGGCGGCCAGATGCATGGCATCCTGCCGGATGGGCGCACGGTGACGCCGGGCGCCGCCTGCACGTCTGATTGTCCCTGACCGCGAGCTTCGTGAGCGGCCCAAAGCAAAAGGCCCGCTCTTGCGAGCGGGCCTTTCTTCATTTGATCAGTCGAGATCCGGAGATCAGCCGTCGATCGGGCCGCGGTCGAAACCGGCGGCCTGAGCGGCAGCAGCGATTTCCTTGGCGGCTTCTTCGTCGGCAGCCTTGTCAGCAGCCTGACCAGCGGCGATGACGTTCTCGCCCTTGGCCTGGCGTTCAGCTTCGTCCGGCGAACGGGCGACGTTGAGCGTGACCTTGAGTGCGACTTCCGGGTGCAGGCGGATCGTGACGTCGTGCATGCCGATCGTCTTGATCGGCTGGTTGATCGCCACGTGCTTGCGCTCGATTTTGTGGCCGGCGGCGTTGATCGCGTCCGCGATATCGCGGGCCGCAACCGAACCGTACAGCTGGCCGGTTTCGCCGGCCTGGCGGATCAGCACGTAGGTCGTGCCGTCCAGCGCCTGGCCTTCGCCTTGCGCTGCAGCCTTGGCTTTTTCGTTACGCGCTTCGATAGCGACGCGTTCACGCTCGAACCGGGCCTTGTTGGCGTCGGTGGCGAGGAGAGCCTTGTGCTGCGGCAGCAGGTAGTTGCGGGCGAAGCCGTTCTTGACCTTAACCACGTCGCCGATGACGCCGAGGTTTTCAACGCGTTCCAGGAGGATGACTTGCATAGGATGTTTCCTCCCTATTTCACGAGATACGGAAGCAGCGACAGGTGGCGCGCGCGTTTGATCGCTTGCGACAGGACGCGTTGCTTCTTGGCCGAGACGGCCGTGATGCGGGCAGGAACGATCTTGCCCTTCTCCGAGACGTAACGCTGGAGAAGTTTCACGTCCTTGTAGTCGATCGCTGGGGCGTCAGCGCCAGAGAACGGGCACACCTTGCGCCGGCGGCCGAACGGGCGGCGCGACGGCAGGTTGGCGATGTTGATTTTCTGTTGAGCCATTGTGTTCTGCTCCTACCGCTTAACGGTCACGCGGAGGACGGGGCGGACGATCGCCACGGTCTTCGCGGGGGGGACGATCGCCGCGGGGCGGACGATCACCGAAGCCGCCGCCGCCGAAGCCGCCGCCGAAGTCGTCACGATCGCGCTTGCGGTCGTCACGGTCCTTGCGGGCCACGACGGGCGAGGGCTCGTTCGTAAGTTCTTCGACCTTGACGGTGAGGAAGCGCAGCACGTCTTCGTTGATACGGAGACGGCGCTCGATCTCGTGGATCACGGGACCGGGGGCGTCGATGTTGATCAGCGAATAGTGAGCCTTGCGCGACTTCTTGATCGGATAGGCGAGGTTGCGGAGGCCCCAGTACTCGGTCTTGCCGACCGTGCCCTGGCCTTCCGTGACGATCTTGGTGATGTCTTCCACCAAGGCTTCGACCTGTTGCGGGGAAATATCGGGTCGCGTGACGACCACGTGTTCGTAAAGTGCCATTTTTATCCCTTCTTGGAGGGGCGGCGCATACGGTCCGAAGGGCGGACCGGCCACGATGGATCCCGTGCGCCCGGAATGGGACAAGGGACCGCCTCTCACTGGAAGCGGCGGGCTATACAGTAAAAAGGCCAGAAATCAAGCGTTCCACAGCGTCAAAGGCCGTTCACCTTGCGCGCAATCGCGCCAGTTCATAGGAGAACCCAGTCCAGTTCCTGATTCCAAGGGATTTTCCATGTCGTTTGCTTTCATCTTCCCCGGCCAGGGCTCGCAGGCGGTCGGTATGGGGAAAGAGCTTGCGGAGGCGTTCCCGGCTGCGAAGGCGGTGTTCGACGAGGTGGACGCCGCGCTGGGCGAGAAGCTTTCGGACCTGATCTGGAACGGGCCGATCGAGACGCTGACTCTGACGGCAAATGCACAGCCGGCGCTGATGGCGGTGAGCCTCGCGGCTGCGCGGGCGCTTGAGGCTGGTTTTGGCGTGAAGGTTTCACAGGCGGCGTTTGTTGCGGGTCATTCGCTGGGTGAGTATTCGGCGTTGGCGGCGGCCGGCGCGCTGAGCGTGACGGATGCGGCCCGGCTGCTGCGCAAGCGCGGCGAGGCGATGCAGGCTGCCGTTCCGGTTGGTCAGGGCGCCATGGCGGCGCTGATCGGCAAGGTCGATGTCGAGATTGCGGAAGTCATTGTGCTGGAAGGATCAGCGGGCGGTACGGTCGTCGTGGCCAACGACAATAACAACGGCAATGTGGTGATATCCGGCACGAAGGCTGGGGTTGAGGCAGCGATTGCTGCGGCGAAGGCCAAGGGCGTGAAGGCGATCTCCTTGCCCGTGTCGGCGCCGTTCCATTCGCCGTTGATGGCGCCGGCGGCCGTCGAGATGGAAAAGGCGCTTGCTGCCGCGACGATTGCTAAGCCTGTCGTTCCGGTGGTTGCCAATGTGACGGCGCGTCCGATCAGCGAGCCTGTCGATATCCGCCGCTTGCTGGTCGAGCAGGTGACTGGACGGGTGCGCTGGCGCGAAAGCATTCAGTGGATGGCCGAGTCGCAGGATAAGGGTGGCGGCGGCGTGACCACGTTTGTGGAAACGGGCGCGGGCAAGCAGCTGTCGGGTATGGTCAAACGCAATGCGCCGGAGGCCGTGACCGTGGCGCTGAACACGCCGGCGGATCTTGAGGCATTTGCGAAGTCGTTGTCGTAGGAATTTGGCTCTCAGCCAGGAGAAACTCGGATGTTCAACCTAACTGGCCGTTACGCCCTTGTGACCGGCGCTTCGGGCGGCATTGGCGGATCGATCGCCAAGGCGCTGGCGGATGCGGGCGCGAAGGTGGCGCTGTCGGGGACGCGGGTCGAGGCGCTGGAAGCGGCCCAGAAGGACATCCCGAACTCGATCATCCTGCCATGCAATCTGGCTGACCCTGTCGCTACGTCTGAACTTGTCGGCAAGGCTGAAGAGGCGCTGGGCGGCCTGGACATTCTGGTGTCCAACGCGGGTCTCACCAAGGATGGCCTCCTGATGCGCATGAAGGAAGAGGACTGGCAGACCGTCCTCGACGTCAACCTTGGCGCCTATTACAGACTGTCCAAAGCGGCCATGCGGGGCATGATGAAGCGCCGCTACGGCCGGATCATCGGAATCACCTCGGTTGTGGGCGTTACCGGCAATGGCGGGCAGACCAACTATGCCGCCTCCAAGGCCGGGATGATCGGATTTTCCAAGTCGCTGGCGCAGGAAGTGGCCAGCAGAAACATTACGGTGAACTGCATCGCCCCCGGTTTCATCGCGACGCCGATGACGGACGTGCTGAAAGACGACCAGAAAGAGGCGCTTTTGAAGGGAATTCCCGCAGGAAGATTGGGGTCGGGGGCTGACATTGCCGCCGCCGCGCTCTATCTCGCTTCGGATGAATCCGCTTACGTGACGGGCCAGACCCTGCATGTTAACGGCGGCATGGCGATGATCTAGGCCGGGCCTGAATTGGCAGCTATGGTCAAAGAAATTGAGGCGTGTTACCGCGCCGCAACGATGGTTTTTCAGGGCCCTTCAGGGCCGTACGACTGGAAGGGATACAGATGTCCGACGTGATCGAGCGCGTGAAGAAAATCGTGGTCGAGCGCCTGGAAGTGGACGCCGAGAAGGTCAACGAGAAGGCATCCTTCATCGACGACCTCGGCGCCGACTCGCTCGACCTGGTCGAGCTCGTGATGGCGTTTGAAGAAGAGTTCGGCATCGAGATCCCGGACGACGTCCAGGAGCAAATCGGCACGGTTGGCGACGCCGTTCGCTTCATCAAAGAGCGCGTCTAACCGGCGCGTACTCCGGCCGGGAGTTCTCACATGCGGCGCGTCGTCATTACCGGCATGGGACTCGTGACGCCACTGGCCTATGGCCGGGAAGCGTCATGGAAGAAGCTTGTGGCCGGCGAGTCCGGCCTCAAGAACGTCGACCTGTTCGACACGTCCGACCTCGCTTGCAAGATCGGCGGCCAGGTGCCGTGGGTCAGCGGGCGGGGCGGCGGTTCGGCGGGCGATCCTGACTCGTTCGATCCCGACAAGACCATGTCGGCGAAAGAGCAGCGCCGTGTCGACGAGTTCATCCTGTACGCAATCGCGGCCGCTGACGAAGCGATCAGCGATTCCGGATGGAAGCCGGAGTCCTACGAGGACAAGGTTCGCACCGGCGTGCTGATTGGCTCCGGAATTGGCGGCCTGAAGGCAATCGCTGATACGGCCATCGAGCTGCACGAGAAGGGGCCGCGGCGCATCTCGCCGTTCTTCATCCCGAGCGCGCTGATCAACCTCGCGTCTGGTCAACTCTCCATCAAGCATGGCTTCAAGGGTCCCAACCACGCTGTGGTCACGGCCTGCGCCACCGGCGCTCACGCGATCGGCGACAGCGTGCGCCTGATCCAGTGGGGCGATGCTGACGTGATGGTGGCAGGCGGAACAGAGGCTTCGGTCTGCCGCATCGGCTATGCGGGCTTCATCGCCTGCCGCGCGATGTCGACCAGCTTCAACGATACGCCGACGAAGGCTTCGCGCCCTTATGACAAGGATCGCGATGGCTTCGTGATGGGCGAAGGCGCCGGCATTGTGGTGCTTGAGGAATATGAGCACGCGAAGAAGCGCGGCGCGAAAATCTATGCGGAAGTCGTGGGCTATGGCCTCACGGGCGATGCATTCCACATTACGTCGCCGGACGAGACTGGCGATGGCGGCGAACGCGCGATGCGTACGGCGCTGCAGCGGTCAGGTCTCGATCCGTCCGAGATCGATTACGTGAACGCGCATGGCACATCGACGCCCGCGGGTGATGAGATCGAAGTGCGTGCGGTTGCGCGCGTGCTGGGCGATGCGGCGGCGACGACGCACCTGTCCTCCACCAAGTCTGCTATAGGGCACCTGCTCGGCGCAGCCGGTTCGGTCGAGGCGATCTTTTGCGCCCTGGCGATCCGTGACGGGGTGATCCCGCCAACGCTGAACCTCGACAATCCGTCGTTCGACTCGCCGATCAACCTCACGCCGCACAAGGCTGTGAAGAAGAAAGTGCGCGCTGCGCTGTCCAATTCGTTCGGCTTCGGCGGCACCAACGCGGCCCTTGTGATCAAGGCCCCGGACTAACTTCCCGAAGCAGGGTAAGACTGGCGGGCCGTCTAGGGAGTTCGTGCTTGGGCAAGCTTTTTGGCTTTCTGCTCGTATTGGTCCTGCTGGCTGGCGCAGTCGCCGGCGGCGGATGGTTCTGGCTCAACGGCGTCTACACCAGCGCGGGCCCCTTAACTGAAGATGGCAAGCCGCGCGCGGTTCTCGTCGAACGTGGATCGAGCACACAGGCGATCGCGACGAAGCTTCACGAGGCTGGCGCAATCACTGACGCAGATCAGTTCCGACTGGCGCTGCGGGTACGCGAGTTAATGGGCGACAAGCCCGTGATGAAGGCCGGCGAGTACGAGATCGATAGCGGCGCCAGCATGGAGCGCATCGTGGAGCAGCTGAGCACGGGCTCGCCGCTTCAGTATGCGGTGATTGTTCCCGAAGGCCTGAGCACGATCCAGATCCTCGAGATCCTTGCGGAACGTGAATGGAAGGCGACGGGCGGTTCGACGCTTGCCTACAAGCTCGCGGGTGAGGCGCCGGCGCAGGTTAGTGAAGGCGTGCTGTTGCCGGGCGATTACGCGGTGACGCGCGGCGATACGGTCGAGAGCGTGGTTGAGCGCATGAAGAAGGCGCAGCAGGATCTGCTTGATGAGCTCTGGGACAATCGGGCGGCGGACCTGCCGGTGTCGACGCGGGAAGATGCCATCAAGCTGGCTTCGGTCGTTGAGCGTGAGACAGGCAATTCGGACGAACAGCCGGAAGTGGCTGCGGTGTTCGAAAACCGGCTGAAGATAGGTATGCCGCTTCAGGCAGATTCGACGACGGTCTACGGCATAACGAAAGGCAAACCACTTGGGCGGTCGATCACCCGGAAGGACCTGGACGCCAAGACGCCGTGGAACACCTACCAGATATCGGGCCTGCCCGAGACGCCAATTTGCAACCCCGGCGCTGGCGCGATCCGCGCGACGCTGAACCCGGCGGAGTCGAAGGCGATCTACTTCGTGGCGGATGGAACGGGCGCGCACGTGTTCGCAGAGACTTATGCCGAGCACCAGCGTAACGTCGACGCCTACTGGAAGCTGCGGAAGCAGAACGAGGCGGCGGGCGTCAACACGCCGGCAGTGCGCCCGCAGCGCTAACGGGACGGGGCACATGATCCGGGGCATGACGGGGTTTGGGCGCGCGCAGGGCCAGTCGCCCTGGGGCGTCTGGGTGTGGGAAGCGCGCTCAGTCAACGGGAAGACGGTGGACCTGCGGACGAATTATCCGC
>JAVBYB010000127.1 GCA_030824255.1 bacterium | reverse complement strand
TTGATGTTCACCTCATGGTCGGAGGAATCCACGCCGGCAGAGTTGTCGATGGCGTCGGTGTTGATGCGGCCGCCGGAGCGGGCGAATTCGATACGCCCGGCCTGCGTCATCCCGAGATTGGCCCCTTCGGCGATAACCTTTGCGCGCAGATCCTTTGCATCCATACGCAGCGCATCGTTGGACTTGTCGCTGACATCCGCATGGCTCTGCGTCGACGCCTTGATGTAGGTGCCGATTCCGCCGAACCAGAGCAGGTCGATATCGGCGCCGAGCAGCGCCTTCATCAGCTGGTCAGGCGTCACGGCGTCTTCCGTGAGGCCGGTCAGCGCCTTCACTTCCGGCGACAGGGGCACCGATTTGGCGGAGCGTTCGAAGACGCCGCCGCCTTTCGATATCAGGTCCTTGTTGTAATCCGCCCAGGAGGAGCGTGGCAGGTCGAACATACGCTTGCGCTCATTCCACGTCGCCTCGAGATCCGTCGGGTTGGGATCGAGGAAGATGTGGCGGTGGTCAAAGGCGGCGCGGAGCTGGATGAATTTCGACAGCAACATGCCGTTTCCGAACACGTCGCCCGACATGTCGCCGATGCCGATCACGCTGAAAGGCTGGGACTGGGTGTCACGGCCCATCTCGCGGAAGTGGCGTTTCACCGCCTCCCATGCGCCGCGTGCGGTGATGCCCATCTTCTTGTGGTCGTAACCGACCGAGCCGCCGGAGGCGAACGCATCGCCGAGCCAGAAATTGTAGTCTGCGGAGAGGCCGTTCGCGATGTCGGAGAACGTTGCCGTGCCCTTGTCGGCGGCGACGACGAGATAAGGGTCTTCGCCATCCCATGCGATGACGCCCGGAGGCGTCACCGTCTTGCCGCCCACAATGTTGTCGGTGATCTGCAGGAGCGAGCCGACGAAGGTCTTGTAGGCGGCGACGCCGACCGCCTGGATTTCCTCGCGCGTGCCCTTGGCCGGCATGTTCTTCGGGTAGAAGCCGCCTTTGGAGCCGACGGGTACGATGACAGCGTTCTTCACCTGCTGCGCCTTCACGAGGCCCAGCACTTCGGAGCGGAAATCGTCGCGCCGGTCAGACCAGCGCAGGCCGCCGCGCGCAACGGGTCCGAAGCGCAGATGGACGCCCTCGACATCGGGGGACCAGACGAAAATCTCGCGATAGGGCCGTGGCGCCGGAAGCGGATCGGCTTCGCGGCTCGCAATCTTCACGGCGATGTGGCGGAAGGGGATTCCGGCCGAATCCCGCAGATAGTAGTTCGTGCGCTGCAGAGACTTGATCAGGGTCAGCAGTCGGCGCAGGGCGCGGTCGGCATCGAGCGTGGCGACGCTTTCAAGCTGCTTCTCGATTTCGGCGATGACGGGCGCAGCCGCTTTCCCCCGTGTGCCAAGATCGGGATAGGCGGCCGGATCGAACTTGATCGCGAACAATTTGAGGAGGTTGCTGGAAATTTCCGGGTTGTCCGCCAGCGCGCGTACTTGAACGAGTTCGGACGGATCGAGGCCGGACTGGCTGCGATAGCGGCAGAGTGTGCGGAGCAGGGCGGCGGAGCGCCAGTCGGTTCCCAGCGCCACGACGAGGCTGTTGAAACGGTCATTCTCGGTGTCGCGCGCCCAGATCGCCTCGAATGCTTTTTCGAAACGGACGTCGAGACGTTTCTGGCCGGCGGGGCGGTCGATGGCGAGATCATGAACGTAGATCGTGCCGGCTTCACCGCCTTCATGCGCTGAAATGCGGATCGGATAGCCGACCTCCGCCTGCACGCGCACGCCCATGCGCTCCAGCACGGGGACGATCTCGGCGAGATCGAGCGGCTGGTCGCGATGGTAGATTTTCACACGGCTGATATTTGCCTCGAAGTCCGGCCCCCAGACACGCGCGCGCAGCGCCTTGCCGGGCGAAAGGGCGGAGATCGCAAGAAGATCGGCCAGACCTTCCTCTGGCTGGAAGGCTTCCTTGTAGGCGGCGGTGAAGTTGGCGTGGGACGCCAGCGCCTGATCGGCCTTCGTCGAGCGGGCGACGCGGACGAGCGCGTCTTCCCATGTCTCGAACAGCTGGCGCATCTGCAGGTCGAGACCGTCTTCGTCCGGCTCCGGGTGACCGCGATCGACGCCGATGATCAGGTGCACGCGCGCAAGCGGACCTTCGCCGAAGGAGGGATAGTAGGCCGTCGGGCGGCCGCCATAGGCGTCGGCCAGCGCGCGGTGGGCGCGCGTGCGCAGTTCGGAATTGTAGCTGTCACGCGGGGTATAGAGCAGGGCCGACACGTAACGGTCGAAGCGATCCCTGCGAATGAAAAGCCGCGTCCTCGGACGCAGCAACAGCCGAAGCACGCCCGCGGAAATCCGCGACAGGTCGGCTTCGGAAATCTGGAACAGTTCGTCGCGTGGATAGGTCTTCAGCACGGAATCGAGCTGCTTCTCGGTAAAGCGCGAGCCCTGCGGGGCGGCGGCTTTCACATTCTCGATCTTGCGGCGGATCAGCGGCACTTCATCTGCGGCGCGTGTATAGGCCTCGGAGGTGAAAAGGCCGACGAAGCGCGTCTCCCCGACAACTTCGCCGCGGTCGTCATAGCGCTTCACGCCGACATATTCAGCGTAGGAGCGGCGGTGGACGCGGCTGGTGAAGCTGGCCTTCGCCACGATGAGGGGGGAGGGCTCGTTGATGAAGGCGCGGACGGTCGGCGTCAGCATGGTCGGCTCGGCGCCGCGCGAGAGCACGTTACGGGCAGGATCGCTGAGGATGCCAAGGCCCGACGCCTCGTCCACGACCGGTTCCTCGGCGGCGAGACGGCCATCCCTGTCGAGCGCGAAGGTGTAATCGCGCGCGCCCAGATAGGTGAAATTCTCGTCAGCCAGCCAGGCGAGGAAGGCGCGGGCTTCGTTGATCTCGCCCGATGTGCGCCCGCCGGTCGCCTTGACGGAGGCGAGGGCGGCGGAGGCGGCTTCCATCTTCGCGCGCATGGCGGGGAAGTCGCGGTTCACCACGGCGACATCGGCGAAGGTGTCTTCGAGACGTTTCTGCAGTTCGGCGCGCAGGTTGTCGTCGAGCGGCGGCAGCTGGATCTGGATGGTGGAGCGTTTTCCCGAGGGGCCCGCCACGACGGGGTGGAGCACAGCACGGATTTCGACCTTGGCGTCCTGGCAGGCGTTGATGGCGCTATCGACCAGGAAGGCCATGTCGGGGCCGACGATCTCGGCGACGTCGAGCTTCAGCGGCTTGCCATTGGCGCCGACAGCACGGCCCGTGCGGATCGTGCTCGCCGCAGTCTTCTCGTTATTGCGGTTGAAGTCCCACAGGCTGATCGCAAGGGCGGCTGCGTCCTCGGTGGTCAGTGACAGGAAGTCCTCCACGAACGCATCCGACCGGTACTGGTCGAGGAAGGCGATCAGGGCTGGATCATCCATCTTCGCCTTCGGCGAAACGGTGCGGATCGCGACCAGAAAATCGTCTCGGGTGAAGGCAAGATCGTTCGACAGGGGGAAATCTCCGGAATGGACGCGGTGTAGCGTTCACCGAGGAAGGAATGGCGACGGAATCAGCTCTCGCGAGTGCTAGCCCCGCGCAGGATCGCCACGCAAGGGCGGGTTTGTGCTCGATTGTGCTGCAGCGCAGTAAAATAACGCCCGAAACGCTTACCTACAGTCAGACCGATGCCGTCGAGACATCGTCTTCGGCATCATCATCATCATCGTCACCGGCATAAGCGCCGGGATTTCCGTTGGAAGACAGAAGCACCGCGATCCAGCGTGCGCCGGACACCTGTGCGAGAATGATCATCACCATCACGGTCAGCGGCGCGGACAGGAACATGCCGGCTGGGCCGAGGAGCGCGCCCCAGACCGCCAGGCCAAGCAGGACGACAATGGGCGACAGGTTGAGGCTGTTCGCCTGCATGCGCGGGGCGACGAAATTGCCAATCAGGAATTGCCAGATGCTGACGCCCGCAAACACGATGACGCCGCACAGCAGAGAATCGTCCGGCATCCACTCCGGCCAGGAGTTCAGCGGCTGAACGATCGCGAAGAGCGAGGGCAGGATGGTCGCGATGATCGAACCGACCGTCGGGATGTAGTTCAGCACAAAGATGACGAATGCCCAGAACAGCGCGTTGTCCAGCCCGACGATCAGGAGCGTCACATAGGTGAGCGAGGTGGCGATGATCGACAGCGCCGTCTGGACCCACAGATACTGTTCCATCG
The DNA here is from genome assembly GCA_030824255.1 of bacterium. GTDB lineage: Bacteria > Pseudomonadota > Alphaproteobacteria > Caulobacterales > Hyphomonadaceae > UBA7672. The sequence goes on along the minus strand of JAVBYB010000127.1, from coordinate 4,198 downwards.
TGCTGCGGATCTGTTCGCCGATCCTGCGTGCGCGCTTGCGGTCTGTGGGTCGGGCGAAGATCTGGTCGAGCTGGTTGGAGAAGGCGCTGGCCGACACGATCAGGAAGGCCACATATATAAAGACAAGCACCATGTCGCCGATGAGGCCAGACACCGTATTGCCGGCGAGCTGGGCAAGGCTGGTGGCGTTGCTGGACAGGAGCTGCGCGACAGTCGGCGGCTGGGCTCCGGTGATGTCGGCGGCGGGCGGGACGGGCGCGGCGATGGCCCCCGGGGTAAGGGGCGCCGAAACGCCGGGCGCTGCCTGCGCGCCGGCGGCGATGGTGGGATCGGTCACGTCGACCGGCGCCAGCAGGTTCAGCTGGGTGTAGACCTGCGCGATGATGTCGTTGATGTGCCGCTCATACTCGCTGGAGCGGCCCATGAATTCTTCCACGGCGCCGCGGATGACGCCGATGAAGATGACGATCGACAGGACGACCACGCTGACAGCGAATAGGTAGGACAGCCAGCCCGGAATGTTGGGAAAGGGGCGGCGGATGGCGCGGGCGAAACCCTCCATCACCAGCCAGACGAAGATCGCCATCGCGAAGGGCGCAACAATGCGGGCGCCGAGGTTCAACACCATGCCGACAGCGACTGTGGCGATGACCCACACCCCCGCCGTCAGCCATGTACCTCTGCTCAGCCCTTCGGATGCCATGTCTAAGCAGTATTGCGCGTCGGGGAGGTAAGCAAAGGCGATTTAAGGGGGGGCAGCCCTCGCTTGCCGCCAGCTTGGCCTCTGCTAGCAATACCGGGACTTTCGGGAGACCTGCATGAGCGACAGCATCTATATCGGCGGCGGCGGACCAGACCACAAGCTGGCCCAGACCCTCCTGCTGGCGCGGGCGAACCGCCACGGTCTGGTCGCCGGCGCCACGGGCACCGGCAAGACTGTCACATTACAGGTGATGGCCGAACAGTTCTCGGCGGCGGGCGTGCCGGTCTTCTGTGCTGACGTGAAGGGCGACCTGTCGGGCATCTGCATGGCGGCGACGCCAGAGGGCAAGGGCCTCGAGAAGATCAATGAGCGTGTGGCGCAGATCGGAATGGAAGGCATCACCTATGCCGCCGCGCCGTGTGTGTTCTGGGATCTTTACGGCAAGACGGGTCATCCGATTCGGGCGACGGTGTCCGAGATGGGGCCGCAACTCCTGTCTCGCCTGCTGGGGTGCAACGACACGCAGGAAGGCGTGATCACCATCGCCTTCCAGTATGCGGACGACAACGACCTGCTGCTGCTGGACTTCAAGGACCTGCGCAGCCTGCTCACGCATATCGCGACTATCGCGCCAGAAATTCAGAAGACCTATGGCAACGTCGCTCCGGCCTCGATCGGGGCGGTACAACGGCAGTTGCTGCTGCTGGAGCGGGAAGGGGCGCCGCAATTCTTCGGCGAGCCGGCTCTGGAGCTGACCGATTTCATGCGGGTGGATGCGCAGGGGCGCGGCTATGTGAACGTGCTGGATGCAACCACGCTGATCAATTCGCCCCGGCTGTATTCGACTTTCCTCCTCTGGCTGCTGGCGGAACTGTTCGAGCAGCTGCCGGAGGTGGGCGATCCCGACAAGCCGAAGCTGGTATTCTTTTTTGACGAGGCGCACCTCCTGTTTGACGGTGCGCCCAAGGCGCTGGTCGACAAGATCGAGCAGGTGGTGCGCTTGATCCGGTCGAAAGGCGTGGGCGTCTATTTCGTGACGCAGAATCCGCGTGACCTTCCCGAAAACGTACTGGCGCAGCTGGGCTGCCGGATCCAGCACGCGCTGCGGGCCTACACCCCGACCGAGCGCAAGGGCGTGAAGGCGGCGGCGGAAAGCTTCCGGCCCAATCCCGATCTCGATACGGAGCAGGCGATCACGGAACTCGGCATGGGCGAAGCGCTGGTCTCGTCGCTCGACATGAAGGGTGCGCCGACGATCGTGCAGCGGACAATCATTCGTCCGCCCTCTTCACGCATGGGTCCATCGAACGCGGTCGAGCGGGCGGCGGTTCAGGCCCTGAGCCCGGTGGCGATGAAGTATGACATGCCGATCGATCGGGAGTCTGCCTACGAAATTCTGACAGGGCGGGAGGCGCACGCAGCCAAGGAAAAGGATGCGCTGAAGCGCGCGGAAGCGGCCGAGGCGGAAGCCGCCAAGGCGCGGAAGGAAGCGGCGAAGGCAGCCGCTGCCGGCCGCACCCAGGCTACGACCCGCACCACCACGGCACGCACGACTGCGACCCGCAAAACCGCGCGACAAACGCCGGCGGAGGCCGCCCAGAGCACCTTCATGCGCACGGCGACGCGCGAACTCACCAAGTTCGTCTTCCGCGGCATGTTCGGGAACCGGAAGCGCTAAGGCTCATGTGCGGGAAGTTCACGCAGATGGCGACGTGGGCGGAGGTTGTGGCCTTCTCCCAGCCGCTGGTCGCAATTCCCGAAGGCGGTACGACAACTGTCTCCACGCCGATGCGGACCGCGAAGGTGATGCGCCTTGGCGAGGATGGCGGACGCGAGCTGGTTCCGATGCGCTGGGGCTTCTCCAAGCCTGAGAACCCCTCCTTCAAGCCCGAACACATGCATGCGCGCGCCGAAACGATCGACAGGCGGCCGACATTTGCCGAGGCGTTCGCTGAGCGTCGCGGGATCGTGCTGGTCGAAACCTTCAACGAGGGCGAGGCGCAGCCCGACGGCAGGACGAAGCAGTGGGTGATCCGCCCGAAGGACCGCAAGCCCATCGCCATTGCCGTGATCTGGGAAGAGTGGGCAGGGGATACCGGCTCGGAAGCGACCTTCGTGATGGCGACGGTTCCGCCGAACGCTCTCATCGGGCGCATCACGGATCGCATGCCGGCGATCCTTCGCCAGGAAGACTGGGCCATGTGGCTCGGCGAGACGGATGCGCCGCTTGCCGATGTGAAGGCGCTGCTCAGGACCTTCGATGATGAAGGGACCTGGGAGATGAGCGAGCAGGCCGCGCCATCGCGCAAGAAGCCGAAGACGCCCGATCCGCAAGGATCGCTGTTTTAGCGTAATCGGCCTTACCCAACGGACCATTCAGAACGGGTTCACAGCCGGAATCACAGTCTCGCCCCATTCAATGTGGGAGCTAATCATGACCGGAAGACGCCGATCATTGGCAATCGCTGCAGGCCTTGCCGCGACACTGGCCATCGCGGGCGCAGCCTTCGCCCAGAGCAACAATACCAGCAACAACACCTCGACCAATACGAGTTCTGACCGATGGTCGAGCAATTCAAGCTCGAACTCCTCCAGCAACCAGTCGCGGTCTTCGGAGGGCGTGCGCGACGTGCGCATCGACGAGCGGATTGATCGTCGTGGCGATGTCACGCGCTACGATGTGCGCGAGTATCATCGCGATGATCGTGGCGCGGTGAGCCGTGGCTACACGCGCTATAGCGATGACGATTGGGACGATGATGATCGTCGGGATGATGATGATCGCGACGATGATCGCTGGGGCGACGATGACAGAGACGGCGAGTGGGATGATCGCGACGACGACTGATCGTCCTCGCACTGACGAACGTGTGACTCTTCGTGCGAAAAAATATTCGCGCGAAGAGTCACGCGCGCTGTTTTGGAAACTTCGCGTTCAGCTTCTCGGGGCAGTTTGCGCTCATCAGATCGATACGGCGAATGCAGATGCAGAGCCGCAGCCCACGAAAAAACCTGGAGAGCAGAATGTCCACGAAGTCCAAAGCCACGAAGAAGCCGATCGCCAAGGCCGCAGCCAAGGCCAGCGCCAAAGTGATCGCCATGCCGGCAACGATGCCGACCGCGCCGATGCCGAAAGCCGCTGTCGCCCCGGCCGCAACCGTCATCAAGATGCCGGTCGCCAAAAAGCCGGCGGCGAAAAAACCCGCCGCGAAGAAGCCGGTCGTGAAGGCTGCTGTGAAGAAGCCGGTTGCGAAGAAGCCTGTCGCCAAGAAGCCGGCGCCGAAAATGAAGATGGCCGCTGCTGCTGTAAAGCCGGCCAAGAAGGTCGCCCGCAAGAAGAAGTAATCTGCGAGCCACCCTCCGATTGGACTGCACCGGCGCGATCCCACAAGGGTCGCGCCGGTTGCGTTTGGGGGTTAGGGTTGGTTGGTCAGCACGAACCAGAGCACTGCAGCCGATGCCGCGGAGATCAGTGCGCCGGTGAGGAACCAGGCC
>JAVBYB010000039.1 GCA_030824255.1 bacterium | reverse complement strand
TCAATGTATGAATCGGATCGACCGACTCTGGGGCTCTTGCCCTCTTGGATGCAGGAGACTGGGGTTTACCCCTGATCGTCAAACAAAAAATTGGCGCTGGTCACGCCAAAAGCCTTGGAACAGGTATCCGCTACCGATTGTCACAATCAGCGGGTTCATATCGACGCCGACAGAGCGCCGCAGAAGCTGTCGTCATATTTTTTGCTGTCACGGCCCCGCTGGCGGGCAAGTCTTTGTTGAAAAGCGCCGGGTCGTTGATGCCGTCCCCAAGATTGGGCTGGAACGCGCCAAAGTCTTCAACTTGACGGCAATAGTCGGCGGGGAATGGAAGCCCCTCCCCGGATCGCCCGCGATGACGGCGGTGTTGACCGCGGTCACCTGATGCCCCGCCACGCAGCAGCGCAGCTCGACCGAGCTGTCGACGTCGCCGCCGCTGGCGGAGATCGTCGCCCGCTCATCCGCCTTTATCGAAGGCGCGCCAGGCTTGATCTGAAAATTTCTCCAGACGCCTCTGCGGAAGCGGCGCCCTTACAAGGCATGTCACCCATGCAGCAAGCCGCGACGCCGAGGAAACGCGACCGGAGATTACGTATGGGGAGATGTCGTGCATTGCGTGATCGAACCTCTCGCGCACGTCAAAGCCGGCGTTTGAACTCGCTCACCTGCGCGGCCTTTTCTGTGTCGCGTTTTGGGCAGCTGCTGAGCGGATTCCCGACACGCCAATCGGCAGTCACTTGACTTGGCCGGCAACGGGAGGATGCTGGGCACTGGGGAAGGAGGCTTTGATGACAAGCCTCAACGACGATTTTGACGCCTATGCAGACATGCTCCGCCGACGCAACGGCGTGACCCTCGCTGTATTGCTTTCGGCGACGCTGCTGACGGCCATCCTTCTGATCGTTCACGGCCTTGAAGTTTCCGGAGTGATCGCGCTGCCGACGCTTCCGTTCGGCGAGCTGATACCCGGCCAAGCGACGTGGACGAACATCTTCACACCATTCTTCAATCTCGATGATCTGAACGCCCTGCACCTTTCGGCGCTGGCCGCACAGATCGCAACGTGGTCGGCGCTGCGCCTCTGGTTCACACGTCAGGAGCGCATGACCACGCTGCTCACACATGCGCTGGTGCTGGAGAACGAGAAGGACGCAGCTATCAAGGTTCTGCTGCACAAGGACATGATGGACTAGGCACGGAGGACGGCCGCAGCGAACGGCCGCCCCGCGCAGATGGTGAAATGGTGGGGGTCCAAGCCATGACGGAAGAAAGTCGCGCCAGCCGCACCGTGGGCGATATCGTTCACGAACTGCAGCGTGAGCAGAAGCAGTTCAACTTCGTCATCCGCATTCTCGTTGCGCTTCTGGCGCTGACGGCGATCGTGATGGTGACGCTGCTGACGACGACGATTGTCAGTTTCTCCAGCACCGAAAAGCATTTCAAGGACGAGATCACACGAGCCGCCGCCGCCGCGCGCGTTTCGGACGCCGAGTCCAAATATGACCTCAGCGCCATCACCAGCCAGCTCGACGAGATTCGCGAAGATCAGGAGGCGCAGCGCGGCGACGTGCAGCTGCTGCAGAGCCTGAACCGCACATTGGCAACGCATGGACGTGCGGACGACATGAGCCTTCTGGATCTCACGGCGCGCGCGAGGCAGGCGGCGCGGCATCATGCTCTGGGCAAGCGCCTGAACACGACGACCGCCGTGCTGGTATTCAGCATACGGGAAATCGCGGAGGCGCCGCTGTCGCCCGATGAGCGTCGTTTCCTGCTCGCGATGTATCAGGATTGGCAGAAGCGGGGCTCGGCCGAGGAAGAGCTGAAAGCGCTGTCCGAAATAGCCGTTGCCACAGAACTGCGCGGCCTTTCGTTTGCGGCGCTGGCGCAGCAGCATTTTGCCGCCCGCAATGCAATCGATCCCGGATCGGACGACAATTGCGTCGTCGCGATCCAGTACGCGGCGCAGGCTGAAACACTGGGTGTGCGCGCGCTAGGCCCGCTTGCGTGGGCGGCGGAGTGCATGCGGAAACAGGGACGGTCGGAACAGTCGCTCGCAATGTTCAGCCGGTCGCTGGCGTTCCTCAATACTGACGACGCCACGGACGAGAACCGGAGCCTCGCCACACGCGGCGCCGGCACCACACTGATTTCGCAGGCAGCGGCGGGCCGCATGTCGGAAGACACATGGAGCGCGGATGTTGTCGCCGCGATCCGCAACGAGCTGGGGGACTCGCCCAACCCCAGGATCAGTGCTTCGGCGTCTCCCATGGACGCCGCACGCACGCTGATCAAATACGCGACGACGGTGGGAACCAGCGCGCGGAACCAGGTTCTTGGTGTCTACACCATGGAGAATGTCGGCTTCACATACGTGATCGACGAGAACTGGCTGGCCTGCTTCAACGACGCGAATGGCCTCGATGCGACGGTTTCAAGCCCGTGGAACCTTATCGTACTTCACATCTGCTCCAGCAAGCTTCTGGAGGCGAATACCTTCCCGAGCGACTCCATGAAGACGGAAACAGAAGCCAGCCGCGTGGCGGCCGGCGCGACGCTGAGCCAGTTTGCCTATGACTGGTTCAACGAGATGGAGCTGCGGACCCTGCTGCCAGAGCAATACAAGGCGGCCATCACCGAACTGATCGCGAATGCGAAGGCAAGGCATGACACCGCGCAGCAGGTGAAGGCGAGCGGCGGCCTCTGAACCAGCCTAGTAATTCAGGATAGGCCTCAGCCAGCGTTCGGCAGTTGCGAGATCCCAGTTCTTGCGTCTGGCGTAGTCTTCGACCTGATCCTTCTCGATACGACCGACGGCGAAGTAGACCGCGTCGGGGTGCGAGAAGTACATGCCGGAGACGCTGGCAGGCGGGTTCATCGCGAAGCTGGACGTGAGCTCGATGCCGGCCCTGTTGGTGGCGTCGAGGAGATCGAACAGCGTCTGCTTCTCCGTGTGGTCCGGCTGCGAGGGATAGCCGGGCGCGGGGCGGATGCCCTGGTATTTTTCGGCAATGAGGTCCTCGTTCGTCAGGCCCTCATTCGTGGCATAGCCCCACAGTTCGCGGCGCACGATCTCGTGCATATATTCGGCAAAGGCTTCGGCGAAGCGGTCAGCCAGCGCTTTCACGATGATCGAGGAATAGTCGTCGCCCTTGTCGATGAACTCTTTCGCCTTGGCGAGTTCGCCATGGCCAGCTGTGACGGCGAAGCCGCCAACATAGTCAGCTGCTTTCGGCGCCACGAAATCAGAGAGGGCAAACTGGCCCTTGTCGTTCGTCTTTTCCATCTGCTGGCGCAGGGTATGGAAGCGGCCGATCTCGGTCTTGCGCGTTTCGTCCGACCAGAGGACGACGTCGTCGCCGCTCTGGTTGGCCGGCCAGAAGCCGACAACGCCGTTTGCCTTGATCCACTGTTCGCCGATCATCTGCTGCAGAAGGCCCTGCGTGTCTTTCCAGAGCGATTGCGCGGCCTCGCCGACGACATCATCGTCGAGGATCATCGGATAGCGACCGACGAGGTCCCAGCTGGCGAAGTAAGGCGTCCAGTCGATGTAGCGGGCGAGTGTCGCCAGATCGGCCTCGATCTCGCGAACGCCGAGGAAGCTGGGCTTGGGCGGCGTGTACGCGCTCCAGTCGATCTTCGGCGCCATGTCGCGGGCGGTCGCGAGGCTCACGCGTGCTTTCGCCTGCCCGCCTGAGCGCGAGTCGCGGATCTTCTGGTACTTGTCCTTCATGTCGGCCCAGAACTTGTCGCGGCTGTCGTCGCCGATCAGCTGGCTGACAACGCCGACGGCGCGGCTGGCGTCGAGCACGTGAACAACGGGCGCATGCTTGAACATCGGCTCGATCTTGATGGCGGTGTGCGCCGGGCTGGTGGTGGCGCCCCCGATCAGGAGCGGCTTGTGGATGCCGAGGCGCTGCATCTCGCTTGCGAAATACACCATCTCATCCAGCGACGGCGTGATCAGGCCCGAGAGGCCGATCATGTCGGCATTCTCGCGCTGCGCCGCCTCCAAGATTTTCTCGGCCGGCACCATGACGCCAAGGTCGATCACCTTGTAGCCATTGCATTGCAGGACAACGCCGACGATGTTCTTGCCGATGTCGTGCACATCGCCCTTCACCGTCGCCATGATGACGACGCCGTTGGACTTGTCGGCCATGCCGGTGCGGAGCTTTTCTTCCTCCATGTAGGGCATCAGGTGCGCCACCGCCGCCTTCATCACGCGCGCGGATTTCACGACCTGCGGCAGGAACATCTTGCCGGCGCCGAACAGGTCGCCGACGATATTCATGCCATCCATCAGCGGACCTTCGATGACGTGCAGCGGACGCTCCACCTCGAGACGTGCAGCTTCCGTATCCTCGACGATGAATTCGGTGATGCCATTGACCAGCGCATGGGCGAGACGGTCGCGGACCGGCTTCTGGCGCCAGCTCAGGTCCTTCTTCTGCACTTCGCCCTTCTGGCCGCGATAGCGTTCCGCGATCTCCAGCAGGCGATCAGTGCCGTCAGCACGCCGGTTGAGGATCACGTCTTCAACGCGCTCGCGCAGTTCGGGATCGATATTGTCGTAGATGTCGAGCTGGCCGGCGTTCACGATCGCCATATCGAAGCCGAGCTTGATGGCGTGGTAGAGGAAGACGGAGTGCATGGCGCGGCGCACCGGCTCGTTGCCCCGGAACGAGAACGAGACGTTCGAGAGACCGCCCGAGGTGCGCGCGTAGGGTAGGTTCTGCTTGATCAGCTTCACGCCCTCGAAGAAATCGACGGCGTAATTGTTGTGTTCCTCGATGCCGGTCGCGACAGCGAAGATGTTGGGATCGAAGATGATGTCTTCCGGCGGGAAGCCGATGCCGACCAGCAGGTCGTAGGCGCGCTTCGAGATTTCGTATTTGCGCTGCGCCGTCTCGGCCTGCCCTTTCTCGTCGAACGCCATGACGACGACGGCGGCGCCATAGCTCAACGCCTTGCGAGCCTGGTCGAGGAAAGGCTTCTCGCCTTCCTTCATCGAGATCGAGTTGACGATGGCCTTGCCCTGGACGTTTTTCAGCCCCTCCTCGATCACGTCCCATTTGGACGAATCCACCATGATCGGCACCTTGGCGATGTCGGGCTCCGCCGCAATGAGGCGGAGGAAGGTGCGCATGGCGGCCTTCGAGTCGATCAGACCTTCGTCCATGTTGACGTCGATGATCTGCGCGCCGCTCTGAACCTGCTGGCGCGCGACATCCACCGCGGCCGCGAAGTTGCCCTCGACGATCAGCTTCTTGAACGCCGCCGAACCCGTGATGTTCGTGCGCTCGCCGATGTTGATGAAGTTTGCGGTGGATTGGGTCACTCGTTCTACTCCGCGGCCTTCGCGCCGTTCTGGGGCCGGATCAGGCCCGGCAGGCCGTCTATGCTCTGGGCGTTCTTCGTCAACCGGCTTTCGTGCCAGGCGTCGAGTTCCATGTGGTCGATGTAGCGGCGCAATTGGTCGCGCTCGCCCTTGTAGTCCATGAAGGGGACGGCCCAGCCGCAGCTGTCCTGCACCTGCGTGATGTCAGCAAAGATGACGTCGCGGGCGCGTTCGTGGCCGGGCGCGAATTTTGCGATCTCTTCGGCGAAGGCAGGATCGTTGAACTGCATGACGGACCCACGGCCATAGAGCCGCATGATGTTCGGCGCGCCTTCATAGGCGCAGAACATGAAGGTGATGCGGCCGTTCTCGCGCACATGCGCCAGAGTCTCTGCGCCCGAGCCGCCGAGGTCTGCATAGGCGACACGGTTGGGGCCGATGACGCGGAAAGAGTCATACCCTTTCGGGCTGAGGTTCACGCGGCCAGCATCCGACAGCGGCGCGGTCGCCACGAAAAACATCCTCTGCGCCTTGATGAAGGCGACATGCTTGTCGTTCAGGCTGTCGTAGAACTTGGCCATAACGAGCCCTCCTCCCGCCGCATCGCGATCAGCTGAGTTCGAACGGCTCGAGACCCGCCAGGCGCAACGCCTTTGCGCGCTCTGCCGGCTGGCGCGGCTTCACGCCCTTCATCGCTTCCGCGACATGACGGATGTGATCCGGCGTCGTGCCGCAGCAGCCGCCGAGGATATTGACGAGGCCTTCCTTCGCCCACTGTTCGACAGAGTGCGCCGTCTCGTGGGGCTGCTCGTCATACTGGCCCATTTCGTTGGGCAGGCCGGCATTGGGGTAGGCCGCGACCAGCGTATCCGCGACGCGCGACATCTCGGCGATGAAGGGGCGCATCAGGTCTGCGCCAAGCGCGCAGTTGAAGCCGACGGCGAAGGGCTTGGCGTGTCTCACGGAGTTCCAGAATGCTTCCGTCGTCTGGCCGGAGAGCGTGCGGCCCGAGCGGTCGGTGATCGTGCCGGAGATCCAGATCGGCAGGTGTTCGAGGCCTTCGGCTTCGAGGTCCATGATCGCCTTGATGGCGGCCTTGCAATTCAGAGTGTCTGTGATCGTCTCGATCAGGTAGAGATCGCAGCCGCCTTCGTTCAGCGCTTTCACCTGCTCGCGATAGGCTTGGTAGACCTCGTCGAAATCGACGAGCCGCGCGCCGGGATCGTTCACGTCTGACGACATGGACAGCATCTTGTTGAGCGGCCCCATCGAGCCGGCAAGAAAGCGCGGCTGGTTCGGCTCCTTCGCTGTGAAGGCATCTGCCACCTCGCGGCCGATGCGGGCGCCCTCATAGTTGATGTCCCAGACGGCCTTCGCGTCGAGCTTGTAGTCGTCCTGCGCGATGGTGGTGGCGGAGAAGGTGTTCGTCTCCGAGATGTCGGCGCCGGCCTCGAAATACATGGTGTGGAGTTTCGCCACGAGATCCGGCCGGGTGAGGCACAGGATGTCGTTGTTACCCTTCATCTGCCCGGCATGGGTGGCGAAGCGGTCGCCGCGATAGTCGGCTTCGGTGAGGCCCATCTTCTGGAACATCACGCCCCACGATCCATCGAGGATCAGGATGCGCTCCTTGGCGCTCTGCTTCAGCTTCGCGATGCGTTCCGCACGGGTCATTGCTGGACCTCTTTGGCTTCGGGCTTGATGCCGAGCAGGCGGCAGGTGGAGAGAGACAGCCCTGCCCGGTTCATCGTGTAGAAATGGAAATGGTCAACGCCCTGCTCCGCAAGGCGCTGGCAGAGATCGGCGGCGACATGGGCGGTTACAAGGTCGCGCGTCTCGGGATCGTTATCGAGCCCTTCATAGAGCGAAGCAATGCGCGCCGGGATCGCCGTGTTGCAGAGGTCGGCCATGCGCTGCAGGCCCTTGAAGTTCGACTGCAGCATGATGCCAGGCACGATCGGCTGGGTGATGCCGGCGGCGCGCGCCTTGTCCATGAACTTGAAGTACACGTCGGGGTAGAAGAAGAATTGCGTGATCGCCCGCGTGGCGCCGGAATCGAATTTGCGCTTCAGGTTGTCGACCTCGGACGACAGGGACGATGCGTCGGGGTGAACTTCCGGATAGCAGCCGACCGAGATGTCGAAGTCAGCGATCTTGCGCGCGCCTTCAATCAGGTCGTTTGCATAGGCATAGCCGCCCGGATGCGGCTCATAACGCGTGCCGATGCCCGCCGTGGGGTCGCCGCGCAACGCCACGACCCGCTTCACGCCAGCGTCCCAATAGTCCTTCAGCACCTGGTCGATCTCGTCTTTCGTTGCGGCGACGCAGGTGATGTGACCGGCAGGATTGAGCTTTGTCTCTTCCGCCATCTTCTTGACGATGCCGTGCGTACGCTCGCGCGTCGAGCCGCCCGCGCCATACGTCACCGAGACATAGGATGGATTCAGCGGCTCAAGCCGCTTCACGGAATCCCAGAGCTTCGCCTCCATGTCGGCGTTCTTCGGCGGGAAGAATTCAAACGAAACCGTTGGCGTCCTGCTCATGCCGCAGACCTCTTTGCGCTGGCGCCCTGCGCCGTCTTCTGGCTGTCGGCGGACCAGACCAGAACCGAAATCCCCTTCTCGCCATCGGGCGAGCCGAATGTCTTTGCTTCCCGCGCCGCAAGCCCGGCCTTGTCGGCCCAACGCACCAGATCCTGCTCGCTGACGCCCAGATGGCGATGCGCGTGGTCGGTGCGAAGGCGCTCAAGCGTGTGGGGCGCAAACTCCACCACCACCAAGCGTCCACCCGGCTTCAGCACGCGCGCCGCCTCGTTCAGCGCGCGCGCGGGATCATCGAGGAAGTGCAGTACCTGGTGGATGATGACGAGGTTCGCCGAGTTGTCGGGATACGGGGATGCGGTGGCGTCGCCATGCCGAACGGAGGCATTGGCCGCGCCCGCTTCCTGCAGCTTGGTGCGCGCCACGGTGAGCATTTGATGCGACAGGTCTATGCCTTCGACGCGCTTTGCCTTGCTGGCGAACAGCGCCAGCATCCGTCCGGTGCCTGTCCCGAAATCGACCACCAGTTCGAACGGTCCCGGCCCTGCGG
>JAVBYB010000464.1 GCA_030824255.1 bacterium | reverse complement strand
CTTCGTCCGAAGACGCCGCCGTTTCGCGGGACAGGCTGGAGACGCGATGAACCTGCTGCGTGATCTCGCTGATCGACGCCGACATTTCCTCAACCGCAGACGCCACACCCTGCACGCTATCGCCGGTCGACCCGGCTGCGCGGCTCACGTTCTCCGTGAACGTCGCGCTCTGCGAGGAGACGTTGTGCAACTGGTCGGAGGCGCCAGCCATCTGCTCTGAAGCGCCCGACATGGCCGACAACAGGTCCGCCGACGTGCGCTTGAAGTTGTTGATCGAGGTCTCGATTTCCTTGGCGCGAGCCAGCTTGCGCTCGGCCTCATCGCGGCGGCTAACTTCCATCTGTTCGTTCTGAATGCCCTGCTGGCGGAAGATTTCGAGGGCCTTCAGCATGTCCCCAATCTCGTCCTTGCGCGGATCCTGCGGCACGGTCACCGACCAGTCGCGATCCTTCAGTCGGTTGGTGACTTCGGCCAGCGCGACAAGCGGCTTGGCGATCAGCTTCGACAGGAACATCGAGAACAGCACCGCCATGGCCGTGAGAAGGACACCCGAACCGATCGCCGTGACCTGCATCACCAGCAGGGTCGCGGACTGATCCAGGCTGCGTTGTGCCTGCAGTTCCGAATAGCGGCCTGTCAGCTCGCGGAACATCGCATCGATCAGCGTTACCAGCTCATCGTTGGCTGACGAGGCTTCCAGAAAGCGCGCCAGATCCACCGTGTAGGGGTCCTGCATGTATTCCAGCTGCTTCTCGGCGATCGTGCTTTTCCACGTCTTGAAGTTGGCCGAGATCTCCTCGACCTGCTTGAGCTCACCGGGGTCGCTCATCATGGCCAGCAACGCCGCATGGGATTCCTCAACCGGCTCGATGGAGTCGTTGAACGTCTCGGCAAAGGTGATGTCGCCGGAAACGATCAGGCGGGTCATTGCTTCCTGGCTGGCATCCACGCGCGTCGAGTAGCGCTGCAGCTCGTCGAGCGTCGCAATGGCGCGGGTGTTGGCGTCAACACTGCTGCGCAGCACCAGCGTGCTGATGACAAGCACGAGTGACACGGCGACCGTCGCCGCGACGATGGCGCCGAACGCCATCACGAATTTGCGCGACAGCTTGAGGTCGTTGAATCGGGTAAGCATTGTGTTCATGGCCTGGGATCCTTGAGGAGCGCGCGTTAGCCGCGGCGCTGCATCTCCGAAAGGTTGATCTGGAAAGTGGCGGCGCCGATGGCGCCCTTGCCTTGTCCGTCGTCGACAGAGACGTTGAGCTGCACCAGCCAAGCCTTCATGTCTGCATCGAACTCAGGCTCGTCGACATAGATCGTCCCCGCGCCAACCGCATATGTCTTCTGCCACTTGGCTTCATCGCCCTGCCAGTAATCGGACGAGATGGTCGACTGGCCGACGTTCAGCCCCTTGTCATCCATCACGAAGATCTCGGTGAACAGCCCGTTCGAATGCGCCTGCAGGCGTGTGAGGTAAGCCGACAGCGGATTGGAGAGCGTCGCCGAGATCAGCGGCTTCTTCTTTGTTTCCGTTTCCTTGCGCCACACATCGTCCAGTTCGGCGATCTCGTCGTCCGAACGGTTCAGATTGCGCAGGTTGTGATCCTTGACTGACATCTGCACGATGTCGGTCGCCAGATAGGCGCGAACCTGCTCGATGATCCTTGCGTTGAGGCGCGAGGCGCCTGGCCCTGTCTGCGCTGCCGCTGGCAACGCCGCGGCGAGGACCGATACTAGCAGACCGTTGCAGACCAGCTTTTTCACGTTGGTATCTCAACTCATTCTGAGCGTTCGCGCCGATCCCCCGTCTGCCCTTCTGGCGAAACGATCCGGCGATGCCTTTAATTGCACCGATCCAGTTAAGGAAAAGTGTGATGCGCTTAAGGCTTGCACCTGGAATGTGATGGATAATTCGTCCGTATGCGGCTCAGTTCCGAAAATCTCCAGCAACCGTCGGAACTATCGAGTCTTGTCCGCCAACGGACGACTTCCCTCGAACCACACTTTTGTCGCAGGCGTGGAGACGATTTTCTTTTCTGGCCACTGCAAGGCCGTGAGCGCGCCGCCAAAGCAACATCCGGTGTCGATGCACCATGTGTTGTTCACGGCCTGAACATCAGGCGCCGCGACGTGGCCGTAAACGATCGCGCTCTCGCCGCGATACTCCAGCGCCCAGTTGAGCCGGACGGGAGAACCATAGCCATCCGTCTCGCCCGTAGTGTCGCCGTAAAGCGCGAATGAACGAACCTTCCCGCCTTCCCGTCCGATCATGTCCTCTTTCAGCCCCGCATGCGCCACCACCAGCTTCCCGCCATCGAGCCAGAGATAGGGCGGTAACCCCGCAAGAAGCTTTCTTACCCGTGCATGAAAGGCCGGGTCCTCTCCCGCCATCTGGTCGACGGACGCCTGCAGGCCATGGCTCGTCTTCACGTTCGCGCCGTTCAGCCAGCGCAGGAACTTGTTGTCATGGTTGCCCTCCACACACAGCGCCGCGCCGCGCTCCGCCAGCGCCATCACGATCCGCAACACATCCGGCGTGCGCGGCCCACGATCGGTCAGGTCGCCGACAAACACCACCGTTCGCCCCTTCGCTGGCGTCACCGTCGCCTCGCCGTCCGCCCAGGCCACCTCATGCCCCAGCATCCCGAGCAGCATTTCCAGCTCATCCGCGCAACCGTGCACATCTCCGATGATATCGAACGGCCCGGTCAACTCCCGGCGATCAAAGGCAGGTTTGGCGTTCATGCGCCTTATATCGGCGCACCGCCCCGACATCGCAACGCTTGACGATCCATAGCCACACAGCTATATGAATACTCATAGCCAGCGGGGAATGTATCTCAATGACGAAGGCGCAGGACGCCCTGTTCCGTACGCTCGCCGACCCCACGCGGCGTGCCATTTTCGAAAGACTTTGCCGGGAGGGCGAGAAGACAGTCGGCGCCCTCACGCTCAAGGCCGGAGTCACGCAGCCCGTCGTCTCGAAACATATCGGCGTCCTGAAACAGGCCGGCCTCGTGCGCGGCCGCCATGAAGGCCGCGAGACGCACTACAGCGCCCAGCTTACAGCCCTCGCCCCGCTGGTCGACTGGACGACCCAGATGGCCGGCTTCTGGGAAAACCGCTTCGACAAGCTCGAAGACCTGCTCAAGAGGATGGACCAGTGACCGAGGCCCGCTCCGTCATCATCGAACGCGACTTTCCCCATCCGCCCGAAAGGCTGTGGCGCGCGCTCACCCAGCCGCATCTCATGGCAGAGTGGCTGATGAAGAACGACTTCGCCCCTGCCGTTGGCCATCGCTTCAACCTGCGCGGAGACTGGGGCGGCGTGCTCGATTGCGAAGTCCTCGCCATCGAACCCAACCGCATGCTCGCTTACACGTGGGACTTCGCCAACGAAGACCCCGCCTACGCCCTCAAGAGCGTCGTCACCTTCACCCTCACCCCGACCGATGCGGGAACGCATCTCCGCATGGAGCAAGCCGGCTTCCGTCCCGACCAGAAGCAGGCCTTCGGCGGCGCCCATGCGGGCTGGAAGCAATTCCTCGAAAACCTGGAAAACGTCGTCGCGCGCGACAGCTGAGCAGAGCGAACAAGAGAGGACAGTTATGGCCAAGGCTCCCGCAAAGAAAGCGCCCGCGAAAGCCCGCAAACCGCTGAAGCCCGGCGCTGATGGCGTCGTTCGTCTCTCCGGCGGCAATCCGCAGATCGCGAAAGGCTATGGCGATGCGCCGATCAAGGCCTACATCGACGCCATGCCAGGCTGGAAGAGTGCGGTGGGCAAGAAGCTGGACGCCCTCGTCACGCGCGCGGTCCCCGGCGTGCGCAAGGCCGTCAAGTGGAACTCGCCCATGTATGGCGCTGACGAGACGACCTACTTCCTCGGCCTCCACGTCTTCGACAAGTATGTGAAGGTCGCCTTTTTCACCGGCGCACAACTCGACCCCGAACCGCCCGTCTTGTCGAAGCAGAAAAACGTCCGCTACTTCCACATCCATGAAGACGACAAGCTCGACGAAAAACAGTTCACGAGCTGGGTGAAGCAAGCAGCAAAGCTGCCCGGCGAGAAGATGTGAGAGGCATGGCCACCGCAAGAAAATCCGGCGCTGCAAAAGCCTCCGCCGCCAGCAATTGGCGCACAGAAACACTCGCCCGCATCCGCACGCTGATCAGCGAGGCCGATCCGGCGATCACCGAGGACCGCAAATGGAAGAAGCCGTCCAATCCCGCGGGCGTGCCGACCTTTGAGCGCGACGGCATCCTGCTCACCGGCGAGACCTACAAGGACAAGGTAAAGCTCACCTTCGCCCACGGAGCCGCCCTCGCCGACCCCGCCAAGCTCTTCAACGCCAGCCTCGATGCAGGCACGCGCAGGGCCATCGACATCCACGAAGACGACACGCTCAACGAGAAAGCCTTCAAGGCGCTCATCAAGGCCGCCGTCGCATTCAACACCGCAAAGGCAAAGCCGAAGCCTGCAAAAAGGAAGGTCTGAACCTACGCCAGCCCTGTCTCGTCCGGCAGGTACAGCAGCGGCTGGTCTTCGCGCACCAGCGCATCGCAGCCCGCTTCCCACGGGAACAGCCCCTGCACCTTGCCCGGCCAGAAGATCTGGTACGCCGCCAGCCCCACATCATTCCCCAGCCGCTGGCGCTGATACCATAGCGCATAGCCGAAATATTCGCGCCGCTGCGAGGCATGCACCGGTCGCAGCACGCAATCAAACCCGCCGATCAGGCCTTTCACGCGCAGTCCATCGCGCGGCTTTAGCCCCTCGCGCACCTGCCGGTACATCGACCACAGGATCGAGTGGCAGACATCATGCGGCAAGCCGAAGATGATGAACTCCGGCGCCTTCACGCTCTCCCAGAATCCCACGGAATAGGAAAAGCCCGGCCCCTGCTCGTCACTCGCCACATGCAGGCCGAACCAGCCATCGGCCGCCACGCCCTCGATCACCTTCGCGTCGATCGTATCCTGCGACATGCGCGCCTCCGCGCCCGGAGATATCATGACGCGCGGCTACGGCGATAGCGCGTGCCAGGCGCCGGCGGCGGCTCGGCGCGACCCGCGAAGCATTGCGCCATGCCCATCCACTGCCGCGCCACATCTCCACGCACATCCAGCTTCGTGTCCGCAACGTTCCGCACCTGTGTCACCACCTGGCAGAACTCGGTCGCCGAGCCCGTCACGGAATTGACCGCGCCGTTTTCGCCCCACGTCCACGTCGCGCCCGAAGGCGCCGTCAGCCGCACATGGGGCATCACCGGCGGCAGCTCCATCCGCCGTACCTGATACGTCCACCCGAATGTCGAGACGCCCAGATGCGCGATATTCCTGATCCTGTCGCCATCAACGCGCTCCACGCCGAGATGGTCATACACCTCCTGCCCGTGCGCCCACGTCTCCATCAGCCGCGCCGTAATCGATGAGCGCGCGCTCATGTCCGGCCCTGCCCATTTCAGCCTCAGCTTCGGATCGGCCTTGGCATACAGCGCCGCAACCTGCAGCGCCGTCTCCAGCCACGCCGTGCGCAAGGCCTGCCCCGCCAGCGGAACCATCTCCGCCTCGAACACGCGCATCCCCGCAGGCCCCATGGCGCCCGCAATCATGCGTCCCAGCTCGTTCTCATCGCTGAGCTGCAGCCCCGCAGCGCGATTCCAGAAATGCAGGTGACGCACCACGTCGTTGACAGTCCACCCCTTAAACTGCGTCGCCTCGCCGAACGCCTCATCGGGCAGCGACGCCAGCAACCCCGCCAACGCCTCCGTCTCAGCCAGGAAATCCGCCGCCTGTTCCATCGCGCCTACAGCGTCCGCGCGATCAGGATCTTCATGATCTCGTTGGTGCCGCCATAGATCCGCTGAATGCGGCTGTCGCGATACATGCGGCTGATCGGATACTCGTCCATGAAGCCATAGCCGCCGAACAGCTGCAGGCAGCGATCCACGATCTTGCCTTCGAGGTCCGACACCCAGTATTTCGCCATCGACGCCGTCGCCGCATCCAGCTTGCCCTGCAGGTGCTGCCCGATGCAGTGATTCACGAACACGCGCGCCACCGTCGCCTCGGTCTTGCACTCGGCCAGCACGAACTGCGTGTTCTGGAAATCGATCACCGCTTTCCCGAACGCCTTGCGGTCCTTCACGTATTCAATCGTGAGCTTCAGCGCCCGCTCGATCGTCGCAATGCCCTGCACCGCGATGTTGAGCCGCTCCTGCGGCAGCTGGCTCATCAGCTGGATGAAGCCCTGCCCCTCTTCCGTGCCCAGCAGGTTCTCCGCCGGAATCTTCACGTCGTTGAAGAACAGCTCGGACGTGTCCTGCGCTGGCTGGCCCAGCTTGTTGAGATTGCGCCCGCGCTCGAAGCCCTCGACCTCAGCCGTCTCCACGAACAGCAGCGACGTGCCCTTGGCGCCCTTGGTCGGGTCCGTCTTCGCCACGACGCAGATCAGGTTGGCCATCTGCCCGTTGGTGATGAACGTCTTCGAGCCGTTGATGACATAGCCATTGCCCGAGCGCTTGGCCGTCGTCTTGATGCCCTGCAGGTCCGAGCCCGCGCCCGGCTCCGTCATCGCAATCGCCGAGATCAGCTCGCCCGACGCCATGCGCGGCAGCCAGCGCTTCTTCTGTTCTTCCGTGCCGTAGTGAACGATGTACGGCATCACGATCGCATTGTGCAGCGATGCGCCGAACCCATCGACGCCCTGAAGCCCCAGCTGCTCCATCAGGATCACTTCGTGGCGATAGTCCCCGCCCATGCCGCCGTATTCCTCAGGCGTCGAAAGCCCCAGCAGCCCGGCCTGCGCCGACTCTTCCCACATGGCGCGCTCGACAACCTTGTCCTTCCGCCACTTCTCCACCCGCTCCGGCGGGGCGTTCTGTTCAAAGAAGCGCACCACCGAATCCTCGAACATGCGGATGTCCTCCTCCGCCATGAAATCAGGACGTTCGACATTGAGGACAGACATGACTGGCTCCGACGGTTTCCGCGCCCGTCATCCAGCATACGGGCGCGCGGCTGTCGAGAGATGACGTGGCGACGGTGCGAGCCCGGCCTCGTCCTTCGAGACGCCCGCTACGCGAGCTCCTCAGGATGAGGACCTCATTGTCATCAGGTATGGTCCAAAGCGCTCATTCAGGTGAGAAGCCCTCATCCTGAGGAGGCCGAAGGCCGTCTCGAAGGACGAGGGCGTGCTCACAGGCGTCAGCTCACACTTGCACCACCCCCGGCGCCAGCTCCGCCGCGAACAGCGACGCCACCTCCGCCGCGCGTGTGTCCTGCGCCACCCGCTGGTTAACATAGCCCTTGTCCGTGATCTCGCCCGCATCCAGCGAAGGCGGAGACGTCAACAACCTGAACCGCCCCACGCGCCGCGACGATCCGCCCGCGCCCGCATTGAAGGCCTTGAGCTTCTCCGCCACCTGCATCGTCAGCGAACCGAACGCCTTGGCCACGTCCCCGCCTGCCGCCTCCGTCGCGGCTTTCATGCCCGCGGGCGATGGCCACAGCAGCACGCCAAGGAAAGGCTTGTCCTGCCCGCACACCACCGCATCGAACACCAGCGGCGCACACGCCGCGACAATATCCGGCCTTAGCGTGCCCACCGACACCCACGTCCCGCTGTCGAGCTTGAAGTCCTCCGTCACGCGCCCGTCGAAAACCAGACCCTTCTCCGGATGCTCCGGGTCCTCGAACCGCGCCGCGTCCCCGAGGCAGTAGAAGCCTTCCTCGTCGAACACCTTCGCATTGCGCTCGGGCATGTCGAGATAGCCGCGCATCACCGTCGGCCCCTTGACGCGCACCTCCATCTTGTTGCCCACCGGCGCGAGCTTCAGCGTCGTCCCCGGCATCGGCACGCCCACCATGCCCACACGCTCCAGGATCCAGTGCGTCATCGTCACGCCCTGCGTCTCGGTCGCGCCATACATGGTCAGCAGCGGAATGCGCAGGCCCGTCGCGGCAATCGAGAGCCGCTGCAACCGCTCATAGAGATCGTCCGACAGCGTGGCGCCGCCATAGATGAACGCCCGCATCCGCGAGAACACCGCGTCCCGCAACTCCGCATCCGCCTCCATCGCCTCCGCCAGCATGCCGAACGCAATCGGCGCCGAGCCGAACGCCTGCGGCCGCACATCCTTCAGGTTGGCGATGGTCGTCTGGAACATGCCGGGGATCGGCCGCCCCTCATCAATGTGGAATGTCCCGCCCAGCGACAGCACATTGTTGAAGTTCACATTGCCGCCCGAGATATGGCTCCACGGCATCCAGTCGAGCGTCTGGCCCACCTCGTCCGGATCCTCCGGCGGCAGTTCGATGCCGCCGCGCGCGGCGATCTGCGCCGTCATCGCGCCCTGGCTTTGCGGCGCCGGTTTCGGCATGCCGGTCGAGCCCGAGGTGAAGAGATATTTCCCCACCGCATCCGGCCCCAGCCAGTCCATCGCCGTATCGACCAGCGAGCTTGCCGGCGTCTCCGCCAGCGCGGCAAACGCCTCGGA
>JAVBYB010000473.1 GCA_030824255.1 bacterium | reverse complement strand
CTTCCAGATGACAGGCAGAGCGCAGGCCGGTGCAGAGCGGTTGCACGGGCTTTTCATGTTCAACTATGCGGCGCTGGCCAGCATGGGGCTGTCGGCGTCGGCCCTGTCCGGGCTGCGCTATGCTTTGCCGAGACTGGTGGAAGGCGTGGCGAGCCAACTGTTCCTTGACGATCGCGCGGAGATCCTCGGGGACTACTTCGCGTATGCGGAGGAGGAATTCACGATGGGGTTCACCGGCGCCAGCTACAGCTGAACGAACACGGCCTTGAGGTCGAGATATTCGTCGATGCCGTATTTCGACCCTTCGCGGCCGATGCCGCTCTCCTTCACGCCGCCGAAGGGCGAGACTTCCGTGGAGATAAGGCCGGTGTTCATGCCGACCATGCCGTAGTCGAGGCCTTCGCTGATGCGCCATGAACGGGCGAGGTCGCGCGTGAAGGCGTAGGCGGCGAGGCCTGCGCGGCTGTCGTTGGCGAGACGGAGGGCTTCCGCTTCATCCTTGAAGCGAACGAGGCCGGCGACGGGGCCGAAGGTTTCTTCGCGGGTGAGCAACGCATCGGGGGCGACGTCGCGCAGCACGGTGGGCTGGTAGAATGTGCCGCCGTGGCTGTCGCGTGCAGCGCCTGTGAGAACCCTGGCGCCGTGGCTGAGCGCGTCGGCGACGTGGGCTTCGACTTTCTTCAGGGCGTTCTCGTTGATGAGCGGGCCCTGGGACGTGACGCCGGCGAGGCCATCGCCGACTGCCAGGGCGGCAGCCTTTTCGGCAAGAAGCGCGGCGAATTTGTCGTAGACGCCATCCTGAACATAGATGCGGTTGGCGCAGACGCAGGTCTGGCCGGTGTTGCGGAACTTCGAGATGATCGCGCCGGCGACGGCGGCGTCGATGTCCGCATCGTCGAAGACGAGGAAGGGGGCGTTGCCGCCGAGTTCGAGCGAGACGCGCTTCACCGTGCCCATGCACTGGGCGGCCAGTTTCTTGCCGACGGGGGTGGAGCCCGTGAACGTGAATTTGGCGATGCGCGGATCTTCGGTGAGGACGCGGCCGATCGGCTCGGCGTCGCCCGTGACGATGTTGAGGACGCCGGGCGGCAAGCCCGCCTCCTCCGCCAGCACCATCAGCGCAAGCGCGGAATAGGGCGTGAGCTCGGAGGGTTTCAGAACGGCGGTGCAGCCCGCAGCGATGCCGGGGGCGACCTTGCGCGTGATCATCGCGGTGGGGAAGTTCCACGGCGTGATGGCGCCGACGACGCCGACGGGCTGTTTCAGCACCATGATGCGGCGGTCAGCTGTGGGGGCGGGGATGGTGTCGCCGTAGACGCGCTTGGCCTCTTCGCCGAACCATTCGAAGAAGGCGCCGGCATAGGCGATTTCGCCGCGCGCTTCAGCGAGGGGCTTGCCCTGCTCGGCCGTCATCAGGCGCGCGAGGTCTTCCTGGTGCGCGAGCATCAGGTCGTTCCATTTGCGCAGGATCCTGGCGCGCACGCTGGCGGGTTCGGCTTTCCATTTCGGGAGGGCGGCGGCAGCGGCGGCGACGGCGGCTTCCGTTTCGGACTTGCCGAGATTGGGGATGCGGCCGATCACGCCGCGCGTGGCGGGATTGCGAACCTCTACGGTGGGCTCACCGACCCATTTGCCGTTGATGTAGCATTGCTGGCGGAAGAGGTCCGCGCGTTTTAGCGCGATGCGGCCAAGTTCGCCTGTTTCGCCATCGGCCATGATCGATCCTCCGCTGAAGGGGGAGATATCGGCCCGGTCGCGTGGCGTGGCAAGGGCGTCAGGATGGGCGCGCGCGCGGAAGAAGCGGGCATTCGGCTTCGGCGAAGGGCTTCAGCTCGTTCTCGCCGCCGGCCTTCGTGCGGGCCATGGCCTGCTCTTCCGTGATCCACACGAGGCCGCGCGTGGCGCAGCGCAAGCCATAATCGAACGTGACTTCCATGTTCGCCTTGTCGAAGGCGAGCGAGCCTCCGAACTGCACGTCTGACGGAATGCCGGAGAAGCGGAAGCCGAGGTCGTTCTTCTTCGCGAAATCGTCCGACTGCCGGATGGCCGTGCGCGTCATCTGGTTGAGGACGGCGGTGAAGCTGCGGGCTGCAATATCGAGCGTGTTGTTCGACGTCGTGCGAGGCGCGGAGGCGGCCTGCCCGTTGATGATGACGAAGACCTGCGCGCCGCGAAGCGTGGTCGACGTCTCGTCCATGTGGAGCACGGCTTCGGGAGCAATGAAGAAGGGCGTGGAGGCGCCGCCATCGACATGCATTTCCTGGAATGTCTCTCCGTCCTTCTCGACGTCGATCATCACGGGCGGAAAGACGCCCGGAACGCTGGCCGAGGCGACGAGCACCTTGCGGAAAAGTTCGCGTGCGGGCGCGCCGCCGCGCTGGGCGATGGCGCCCATGTCCCAGATCACGGTTTCCTCGCGGTCGAGGTTCGTGGTGGCGACGAGAAGCATGCGGCCGTTGGCGGCTTCGCGTGCGATGGCGAAGACGAGTTCGTCCGTCACGAAATGATCGACCAGTTCTTTCAGCGGCCTGCCGTCGAATACGCCGACATCGAACAGGGCGCCGAGCCCGCGTGATTGCATCAGATTGTTTGTTGCTTCACCGCGATAGGCTTCTGTCAGCTTGCCATCCCAGTCCGAGCCGAGGAAGGCGAAGGGGGCGATCAGCGCGCCGGTGGAGACGCCGGTGACGATCTCGAAGCGCGGGCGGGTTCCCGCATTGGTGAGGCCGACGAGGACGCCGGCGCCATAGGCCCCGCCCGCCCCGCCACCGGAAAGCGCCAGCATCTCGATCGAGCGATCCGCCGAAAAGGCCAGCTTGCGCGCGGCCTGGGGGGCGTTCTCCTTGTGGAAGTCGTAGTCGTTCGTTTCCATGCGCACGGTGAGGTCGAACCCCACCGGGTTTGCGCCACGCGGCGAGACCGGCGGGCTATCAAGCCGCGCAGCCGTGGCGCAGCCCGACAGGGCGAGCGCAGAAATAGCGAGAACGAAACGTTTCATGGTCCCTGCATCTCCGGGAGCGGTGCATGGCTTCAGATAGTATGGGGGTTCATCGTGACAGCGTCGATGGCCCCGCAGCTTTCAGCCCGAGCGGAAGCAGCCTGTGAAGGCGGTTTGAAGGCGATAGGGCTGTGGCGGGCGATTATCGCCGCGAATTCATGCGATTGCCGGAAGAACGGGCAGGCATCCGGCGAGAAATGGCGGGCCGGACAAATCCCCGGCAGCCGCCCGCTCCCCGCGCCTGATTCCTACCAGAACGCCATGCGCAGCGTGATCGAGCCATAGTGGGTCATCGACGAGTCAGCGATTTCGGCGTCGTAGCCCAGCTTGATGTTCAGGAACTGGCTGTCGACAGAGAAGCCGAGGCCAGCAACAATCGCGTCTTCCGGCTCCACGCCCGGCGCCAGCGAGAAGTTGGACCCCGTGGGGCCGCCCGCAAAGCGCATGGAGGCCGCCGTGCTGTCCCAGTTGAGCACGCTGCGATAGCCGACCGACAGCTCCGGACGGAGCGAGTAGGCGTCGTCGCCGCCGAGATTGCCGATCAGCTGGAGGCCCGCCGAAGCCGTCGTCAGAGAGGCATCGCTGTCGCCCGCGATGATGGCGAGGCCATCCGTGGTGAGCGCGGTCTCGGTGTAGCCATCCTGCGTGAAGCCGATGTAATCGGCGCCGACGAAGGGTTTGACGTCGAGCCAGCCCAGCGGAACCTTGTAGGTGGCGCGGCCGGAGGCGGAGTAGCTCTGGCCTTTCCACGACCCGCGCAGGGTGTCCGACAGCGAGCCGAGTTCGACATCGCGTTCGGAGGTGAAGTCGATGAAGCCGACCGAGGCGGTGCCGTTGAGAGCGAGATTGCCGTTGATCCAGCCGCCATATGCGCCGACCGACGTTTGCGAGACGTTGAGCGGTGCGGCAGTGCGGCCGTCTTCTTCAAGCTCGGCGGATTCCAGAGAGAGATAAGCGCCGACAAGGGCCGAGCCGGTGGAGAGGACGTCGATACCCGCCGCGACGCCGAAGCCGCCGCCGGAAATACCGACGCTGTCAGAGGTGGCGTCGGCGTTGTGGTAGACGCCAAACTCTTCCGTCCAGGCGCCGCCCGGCGCGTCCGGCTTCTGCGAGATCATGTCGAGGCGGTTGGCCGTGGCGCCGAAGGCGGCGCTGGCGTTGGAGGCGAGCACGCGCATGACCGAGGCGTCGTTGCTCGGCAGCAGGTCCGCCCAGCCGCGCTGGAAGTCAGCTGCATTGGCAAGCGAAGTTACGGCTGCGCCGATCTCGTCGTCTTCTTCCAGCAGGTCGAGCACGGCGCCATACGCGCCGGCCTGGCGCGTGTTCAGGCCAAGTTCGCTGGCGGTCTTGACCGAAAGCACCAGGTCGATCGCGTTCGCGTTCGGCTGGACCAGGTCCATGTTGTAGAGAAAGGGCCCGTTCTCGTTCAGCATGTCAGCAACCGAACCGCCCAGCGTGAGCGTGGTGGCGTCGAGCAGGCGAAGCGTGAAGGACTGGTTGGTGAACTGGTCGAACACCGGCGTGAAGCGAGTGTTCGCCGCGATGCTGGCCGTGCCGGCGACGTTGAACATCGGCACGTTGCCGGTCACGCGGGCATTGTTGATGGCGAGGCCGACCTGCGTGTTGTTGGCCAGCGTCATCGACGTGAGGTTCAGTGTGCCGTCAGCAAAGTTGGTGAAGCCGGAGTTGTCGACGGTCAGCGACAGCGGGCCAGCGGCGCCCGTCGCGCGGGTGATGTCGCCGAAGAATTCCGAGCCGTTGACGAAGGAGAGCGAGCCCGAGGCGTTGCCAAGCGCGATCGCGCCGATCACGTCGCCGCCATTCGCCGAGACAGTGGCGCCAGTGCCGTTAAACGTGGCCGAGCCGTTCAGCAGGGCGCTGTTGACGTTGAGCGTGTCGGAACCCGTGCCGAAATCCACGGCGCCGAACACTTCACCCGAGAGGATGTCAAAGCGGTCGTTGCCAGAGCCCGTGAGGACATTGCCGTTGATCCGCGCGTTGTCGACGATGTCGTTCTGCGTGACCACAACGCCGGTGGTGTTGTTCGACAGGTCGATGGCGATGCTGAGGCCGTTGCCGCTGGTGATATCGTCGGTGGTGTCGTCGTCGACGAAGCCGGCGGTGATGCGAGAGGAGTTGGTGAAAGACGTCACCGTGCCGGACAGATCCTGGAAGGCGTAGGCGTCGCCGTCATAGCCACGCACGGACGCCAGCAGCAGGCCATCGTTCACCACGCTGGTGACATTTGCGCCCGCGTCGATGCGGATGCCGTAGGAGTCGTGCGTCGTTTCGGTGTTCACGTCCGCGCGGATTGTCGAGGTGTTGCGGATCGTCGGCGTGATGGCGCCGGCGCCGATGTTGAGGCCGATGGCGTTGGCCTCGAAGGCGCGGGCCTGGATGGTTCCGCTGTTGAGAATACCGCCTTCGATCGTGGTGGTGTTCGTACCATCAGCCGAGCCGGCGATGCGAATACCCGTGGCGGAGAAACCCATGTTCACGCCGTTTGCAGTCACGACGCCGCGGTTGATGAGGGCGTGGTCGTAGTTGAAGACGCCAATGACTTCAGAAAAATTGTCGTCGTCATCGTCGTCCAGCGTGTCGAGGATCGTTTCACGGACGCGGCTGAGCAGGATCGAGCCGCCGGCGCCATCCTGGGCCTGGATGTTCAGGGCGGGAGCCGAGCCAAGCGCGGTGATCGTGCCCGTGGAGCGGTTCTCGTTGAAATCCTGGATGACGTCCTTGACGTCGTCGGTGGGGTCGGTGGTGCCGACAGCGGCGCCGTTGATCAGCAGGCCGCGCGCAAGACCGCCGCGAATATCGACGGCTGAGCCATTGTTGAGCAGGTCGTCCGCATCGAGTTTGGCAGGCTCGTCCGAACCGGTGTCGTTGTCGTCGGCCTGATCCGGGTCTTCATAGTTGCTGGCATCGCCCTGGGCGAAGCCCGTGGATGTAATCGCGCCGCCAATCAGGAATTCGCCGCCCACGTCGCCCAGGATGCGGGCGCCAACCGAGTTCTCGCCGCGGACGGTGGTGCCGCCGGTGATCTGCACGTCGCCGGTGACGTTCTCGCGGATGTCGAGGCCATAGCTGTTGGAGCCGGTGACGACGACGGAACCCTGCTGGACGTAGCTGCCATTGAGGTTGGAGCGGATCGACACGCCGGCGGAATTGTTGCCCTCAACCGTGACCGAACCCGCCGCAGCCGCCGCGGCGCCCGTGTTGGAGCGCGAGATGCGGACATCGCCCGTGAACGTGCCGCCTTCTTCAACGAGGATGCCGACGCGGTTGGTTCCGGTGGCGAGCGGACCGTCGAGATCGCCATCAGTGTCGGAGTCGGGGCGGGTGTAATCTTCAAGCAGGGCGATCGAGCCTGTGCCCGTATAGCTGCCCGTGCGGCTGGTCTGCAGGCGGACGCCGACCGAGTTGTTGGCGTTGTTGATGGCGATCGCGCCGTTGTTGATGATGTCGTTGTCGCTGTTGACGGTGGCGCCGGTGCTGCCTTCAGCGGTCAGCGTGATTGAGCCGCCGGAAGCGATCGTGACGTCCGAGGCTGCGCCAGCGTTGGCGGTTGCCGTCTGGACTGGCGTCGTGGTTGCGGTCGAAATCGTGACCTGGGCGACGGCGGGCAATGAAAATACCAACGGAGCCGCAGCTCCGAGCAGCAGGCGCACCTTGAGGGTCATGAGAGCCGTCAACTCCTGAACAGTCAGCACACTACAATACAACTACTGCCGCGCGCGGGCTGGCGCTGTCGACGGCTTGGCCCCGATCGCGGGCAACGCCTGCCTAGCCTGCCGCGCGGTCCTAGAAAACCCCGCTCCTGCGGTTGGCGGCGGAAATCGGGCCACCCAGCCGCAGGCAGGAATTCCAATGCCACCCTTGTGGCGGAAAGGTGGCCGGCGCCCGTTCATAAATGCCCGCCGCCGTTCATAAATCCCGGGCAGGGCTGTGGATTGTTCAAGGCTTGGGATTTGCCGCAAAGAACCGCCAGATCATCTCGCTGGCGTTGACGGCCGGGGTGGGCTGGTCCGCTTCGGCTCTCCCGGCCCGTCCGCCGGGCCAGGCGTGGCCGTTGTTCTCCACCTGATAGAAGTGGACCGGCTTGCCCGATGTGCAATTTTCCCAGCGGGTGTCGATGAACTGGCCGGGAACTGCCTGTTCCACCGGCGGCCGGGTGCACCCATTGGCCTGCGCCCAGTATTCGGCCTGGGCAATGGCGGGGGCGAGATCATGACCTTCCGGGCGGCGGCCAAGATTGGCCGCCATGCCCCGGCGTTCCGGTCCCCCGAGTGGGCCACCCTTTGCCGGAACCGTCTGGTCGGCCTGCCCCACGAAAACAATGGCGGCGACCGGAGAACGAGCCGGAGCCTCGTCGCCGAAAATGCCGCCGACGACCGGTGCGATTGCGGCGATTCGATCCGGCAGCTCCCGCGCCAGCCGGTGGGCCATCATGGCGCCGTTGGACATGCCGGTGGCGTAGACGCGCTTCGGGTCGGCGCGACCGGAGGCGACAAGCTGGTCGATAACCTTTCGGATGAAGCCGACATCGTCGATCCGGTTCTCGCGAGCATAGGCGCAGCAATGACCAGCATTCCACGTCAGCAGCTTGCCGCCCGGCATACCCCCGGTCCCGCCCGGATAGACGACGATAAGCTTCTCGCGTGCGGCGACGACGTCGAACTGGGTCATGGTCGCGCCATTCTCGGGATGGCCGCCGCCGCCATGGAGTACGATGACCAACGGGGCAGGTTTGCCGCCCGAATAGTCGTGAACCAGATACCGGCGTTCGCGGCCATCATGCTGCAGGGTCTGGTCGCTGACCTTCGCGCCCGGCGTGGTGACTGACTGGGCTCTGGCGTGGCAGGCGGTCAGGGTCAGGAAGGCGATCGAGATGAGGGCGCGGATCATTTGAGCCACCTGTGAAATCGGTCGACGCGACTTCGAACTGCTACCAGTCAGCATCATCCATGCGGCTGGGCCGCGCAAGACGCGGCGGCGCCGGCAGAGTTCTCTCAGCTCTCAGTCGGCGCTTGTTGGCGGATCCAGCTCATAGGCTTCGCGCGTGGCGGCGCGCCATTCCTTGATGATGCGCCCATACCAGACGAATCGCTTTTCATCGCTGAGACCGTCGCGGTCTTCGAGCCACGCGACCAGCGTATCAAACATCAGGTTCGTCATCGTGCGCGAGGCTTTTTCGGCGCGATCCGGTGAACCTGCAGGTGCGCCCTCGGATGGCGTGAAGAACCCGACGGCCTGTTTGTGGATCAGGCCCTGCAGTTTTTCGCGCATGGGAAGGAGCGCAGGATCGCCTCTGAATGTCTTGAGGACGACGAGGAAGATCTCCGGATCAGCCTTCGCTTCCAGATACAGCACGCGCAGGGCCCAGCCATAGCCATCCCATTTGCCCTGCTGGGTTTTCAGGATGGTGTCGTTGACGTGGCCGAACAGGGATTCGATCAGCTCGGCGCGCGAAGGGAAAATCCGGTAGAAGACGGGCTTGGGTGCGCTGGCCGCGTCGGCCACGTCCTGCATCGACGCTGATGCGCCATGCGCGAG
>JAVBYB010000466.1 GCA_030824255.1 bacterium | reverse complement strand
GCGGATCGGTAAGAATGTCGCGCCGCCATGAGGGAAGATCGCCGGGGAGGTCGACCGCCGCGCCATAGCTGTCCCAGTTGCGGATCGACGCGCCTGTTCGGACACCGTCGCGGGCAAGACGTTCGACCCCAGGCAGGAGAGGCGGGCTGGCGGTGATCTCAGCCGTGAGACCGGCGCCGCGCGCCATTTCCAGCGCGTGGCCGAGGAGGCCGAAGCCGGTGACGTCCGTGAGAGCATGGACGCCGGGGGTCTGCCCAAGGTCCTTGCCGAAGGTGTTGAGCTTGGTCGTCGATTCGATCATGGCGCGATAGCCAGCCTCATCGAGGCGGTTCTGTTTCAGGGCGGCGCTGTAGATGCCGACGCCAAGGGGTTTGGTCAGGATGAGAACGTCGCCGGGCTGGCCGGTACGGTTGGTGAGCAGCCTGTCGGGATGAACGAGCCCCAGGGCCACAAGCCCATAGATCGGCTCCTGCGAGTCGATGGAATGGCCCCCGGCGATAGGGATGCCAGCCGCCCCGCACACCGATGCGCCACCCTCGAGGATCTTGCGGATCATCTCGACGGGCATGACGCCGACCGGCATGCCGACAATAGCCAAGGCGAAGATCGGCGTGGCGCCCATCGCATAGATATCCGACAGGGCATTGGTGGCGGCGATCCGGCCGAACTCAAACGGATCGTCGACAACGGGCATGAAGAAGTCAGTTGTCGCGACGAGCGCCTGTTCGTCGTTGAGACGCCAGACGGCTGCGTCGTCCGAGGTTTCCGTGCCCACGAGAAGGTTCGCAAAGGCGCCGGCGGCCGGCATGGTGGCGAGGATTTCGCGCAGGACATTGGGGGCAAGTTTGCAGCCGCATCCGCCGCCATGAGCCAACGAGGTGAGGCGAATGTCCGGGGGCATGGCGCGAACTCCTGCGGTCTGGACGTCTTGCGGGACGATGGCAGTTTGATAGCAGGGCAGACAGCGGCCTGACAGCGTGTCATGCGTCTGCAAGCGGAAATGATTGCCGAGGCGCGATGTCTAATCCCGGAGTCACCGAGGCTGTCGACCTCGCCTCGCTTTCGCAGTTCGACATGATCATCGACGTGCGCAGCCCAGCCGAATTTGCTGAAGACCACATTCCCGGCGCGATCAACCTGCCTGTGCTGGACAATGACGAGCGCGCGAAGGTCGGCACGATCTACGTGCAGGAGTCACGCTTCCTGGCCAGGCGCGTGGGCGCAGCCATGGTTGCAAAAAACATCGGTCGCCACATCGATACGGCGTTGGCGGACATGGGGCCGAACTTCAAGCCGCTGGTCTATTGCTGGCGCGGCGGGCAGCGTTCGAACTCCATGGCGCTTGTGCTGGCGCAGGTCGGCTGGCGCACGATCGTGCTGCAAGGGGGATACAAGACCTATCGCCGTGACGTTCAGAAGAAGCTGTATGACGATGCGCTGGGATTGCGCTTCGTCGTGCTCGAAGGCGGCACGGGGTGCGCGAAGACGGAGATCCTTGGTCGCGTGTGCGCCGCCGGCGCGCAGGTGCTCGACCTCGAGGAAATTGCGCGGCATCGTGGATCGCTTTTCGGTGCGCTTGCCGGAACGCCACAGCCTTCGCAGAAATGGTTCGAGTCGAGCCTGATGGAGCGGCTGGCGCAGATGGACCCAACCCGCCCCATCCTGGTCGAGGCGGAGTCCAACAAGATCGGCAAGCGCACGCTGCCGCCCGCTGTGTGGACGGCGATGGCCGATGCGCCGCGCATCACGCTCTCGGCGCCTATCGAGGCGCGCGCAGACTATCTGGTGCGCTGCTATCCCGACGTTATAGCGGACAGGGCTTTGCTTGAGCACGTGCTGACGCGTCTGGAGGTTTATCC
This sequence comes from bacterium, assembly GCA_030824255.1. Lineage (GTDB taxonomy): Bacteria > Pseudomonadota > Alphaproteobacteria > Caulobacterales > Hyphomonadaceae > UBA7672. The sequence goes on along the minus strand of JAVBYB010000466.1, from coordinate 6,705 downwards.
CGGCCGCAAGCAGCTGGCGAACTGGCGTGAGCTAGCGGATGCAGGCGCGTTCGTTGAACTGGTGCGGCAGGTTGTGGAGCGGCACTACGATCCATCCTACGCGCGGTTCAGTGCGCGGGATCCACGTCCCAAACTCGGGGTGCTCGATGTTTCGGCGCTGGACGATGCATCGCAGGAGATGGCGGCGCGGGAGATCGTGCGCCTGATGCAAGTCGAATGAACTGATTGTCACGTACGCGCCCGCGCGCAGCGGACCTGCAACCAAATGAGATGTCAGATGTTGAGACATTTGATGGCTCATTTGAAGTTGCGGCGAGTTGTTTATCGAGATCAAGGATGCGGTTCCGCGCGCCTTGCTTTGCGATACGCGCCCCTGCCGCGTGTCCGGAGACAAGATGTCTGTTGCCCGTTCTGATCTGCACAGCCTTACCACGCAGCTCGATCTGGTATTCGAACTCTCGAAGGATGATCGCGCGGCGATAGAGGCGCTACCCGTCCGTACAAAGATGGTTGGAGAGCGGCGCGATATCATTCGCGAAGGCGTCGTGCCGACCGAATGCTGCCTTCTCGTCAGCGGCATGGTGTGCCGTTACAAGATGCTTTCGAATGGGCGGAGACAGATCCTCTCCTTCCATTTTGCGGGGGATCTGCCTGACCTGCAGAGCCTGCATCTCAAGACCATGGATCATTCCCTCGCGACGATCACCGAGTCGCGCCTCGCTTTCATCCCGCATGACGCCGTGCGCAAGCTGATCCGGGCGCGCCCAAGCGTCGCCGATGCATTGATGCATCACCTGCTGGTCGATGCCGCCATCTATCGCGAGTGGATTGCAAATGTCGGGCGGCGAACGGCGCTGGAACGCGTCGCCCATCTGATCTGCGAGTGCTTCACGCGGCTGCATGCGCTCGGCGCGGCCCGGCAGGCCACCTTCGAGTTGCCCCTGACCCAGGCGGAGATTGGCGACGCGACCGGTCTTTCCAATGTTCACGTCAACAGGACATTGAAGGAATTGCGCCGCCTCGGCCTGATCGCCACCAATGGCAAGGTGCATGCGATTCTGGACTGGGAGATGCTGCGCGATGCCGCCGGGTTTGATCCGGGCTACATTCACCTGCGCGCGAAGGGGTCCGTAGCGTCGTTGGGTTAGGCAGCGTCAGCGCATGCCGAGCAGCACAACGCCCGCGAGGGCGACGATCGCCATTACGACGAGAGTCCAGGCAATGGCGCGGTTCATAGGTCCAACTTCAACGGTTCAGTCGGACACCGTAATGATCCCGGTCAATTGCGACTTTAACAAATGACGCGGTAACCGCGAAAAGCGGTTGGCCTGACCGCTTATCGGACGGGTTTTACAGGCCGCTGCATGAAGCAGCGCAGGCGGACGTCCATGGTCAGCTTCTGCAGCTCGCGGATTTCGGACTGCCAGTCCTGCATCCGCCAGGAGGGGACCTCCCGGAAGCCGAGCTTGCGATAGAAAGGGCCATTCCAGGCGACCTTGCGGAAGGTTGACAGTGAAATGCGCCGGTAGGCCCTCGCCTCGGCTTCCTGCAGGCAGCGGCGGACAAGGCGGGCGCCGAGCCCGCGGCGGCCATGGCGGGGCAGGACGGACAGCTGGTCGAGGTAAAGGTCTTCGCCCCGGTCGGAGCAGAGGGCAAAGCCCACAACCTCGTCACGGTCATCCACAGCCACCCAGATGAGGCCGTCGCCGAACCCCTGCCGCAGGCGATCCTCGGGAATCGGCTGGGTCGGCTCGCCCAGCGGGCCGAAGTCGATCAGGCCCGTTCCCCGGAACAGGGTGGCTGAGGCAAGATCAATGTTCTGAAGCTCTCCGATCTCGTTCCCACGAGCGGGACGCACGCGATAAGCGGGCGCGGGATCGTCGATAAGGGTCGCCATGGGAGGAGCCGGCCTGTCGAGGGTCTTGTTGGCAGTGGAGTACGCATGGAACGCCGCGTATGAATAGCGTGTGAACCTGACGTGGAACAGACGGCATGACAGCTCTGACATCTGAACAAGTTTTGATTCGGCAGACGGCCGCTGATTTTGCGGCGGAAAAACTGCGTCCGTACGCTGCCGAATGGGACGAGAAGAAATTCTTTCCTGTGGACGTGATCCGGGAGGCGGCCAGCCTGGGATTCGCGGGCCTGTACGTTAACGAAGATGTCGGCGGCTCCGCCCTCTCTCGTTTCGACGCCGTACTGGTTTTCGAGCAGCTCTCGCAGGGCTGCGTCTCCACGGCTGCATACATCTCGATCCACAACATGTGCTCGTGGATGATCGACCGTTTCGGGTCGGACGAGTTGCGCAAGGAGTGGCTGCCACAGCTCACCTCGATGGAGTTGCTCGCCTCCTACTGCCTCACCGAACCCGGCGCGGGCTCGGATGCGGGAAGCCTCAAGACCAAGGCCGTGAAGGATGGGGATGACTACATCCTCAACGGATCGAAGCAGTTCATCTCAGGCGCGGGCACGAGCGACGTCTATGTCGTGATGGCGCGCACGGGACAGGACGGGCCGAAGGGCATTTCGACTTTCATTGTACGGAAGGACGACAAGGGCGTCTCGTTCGGCGCGAACGAGCGAAAGATGGGCTGGCACTCGCAGCCGACGCGGCAGGTTACCTTCGAGGATGTGCGCATTCCGGCGAGCCGTCGGGTGGGCGCGGAAGGCGATGGCTTCCGCTTTGCGATGGCGGGGCTGGATGGCGGGCGGCTCAACATCGCGGCGTGCTCGCTGGGCGGGATGCAGGAGGCGCTGAACAAGGCGCTGGCCTACACGAAGGAGCGCAAGCAGTTCGGCCATGCGATTGCGGATTTCCAGGCGAGCCAGTTCAAGCTGGCCGACATGGAGACCGAGACGCAGGCGGCGCGCATGATGCTGTACAACGCCGCGCAGGAGCTCGATGCGAAGACGCCACAGGCGACGCGCTGGTGCGCCATGGCCAAGCGGTTTGTCACTGACACCGGCTTCAAGGTGGCCAATGACGCGCTGCAGCTGCATGGCGGCTATGGCTATCTCGCCGACTATGGCGTGGAGCGCATCGTGCGCGACCTGCGCGTGCACCAGATCCTCGAGGGTACGAATGAGATCATGCGCGTGATCGTGAGCCGGGACATGCTGCGGCAGTGATGATCCGCGCAGCAGGTCTTGGGGTCGCGTTGCTGGCGGCGGCCTGCGCAGGCGCGCCGGAAGCGCCTGTGGGGCGGCCCGATGTCACGCTGACGCCGGGATTGCCGGCGCCGCCGCAGGCCAAGCTCTATGCGGATTGTATTGCGCAGGCGGCGGAGACGGGCGCAATGAACCGGGAGCGGGATGGGGCACGTTGCGCTTTACCTGCACGGGCGATGTGGCGGACCGGTTCTTCGAAGGTCTTGGCGCATGGAGCAGGAGCGTCGGCTCCGAGATCGTGGACGATGGAAGCGTCTTCCGGTTCAGCAGGAAGCTGATCAAGAACAGCTATGGCGTGGATTTCTGCGTCGACAGGGCGGGCGTGCGGAGTTGCGTGGTGATCCTCGCAATCGGCGCCTTCATCGACGAGATGGATTATCCGGTTTCGCGCTAACTGCGCGGCGCTTAGCGCCATCCCGCTGCGGCGCCTGTGCCGTATCCGGACAGTTTACCTGGCAGCGGGTAATAAAGCAGCCGGTTGATCCACATCACGGGAACGCTGGTGGGGTTCCCGTATTGCATGGGTATGCTGACCGCCACCGAATACAAGTTGAAGGCCCAGAACTACGCCGCCGCCGCGCAGACGGTGGACAACGATGATCTGCGGCTGGAGCTGATGCGGGTCTCTGCCGCCTATCGCAACAAGGCGCTGCGGGTGCAGCTGGGCAAGCAGGCAAGCGTGCTGCGCCGCTGCCCTTACTCGCGCGACGAACTGCGCTCCTACTAGACACGCGCCAACGGACATTTGGGGTTGCCTGCCGTGCATGCTAGGGCGTGCGCGAGAGGTGCATCATGGCTGAAGTTGTCATCCATCATCAGGGCAGTGCGGGGCGTATCACGCTCAATCGGCCACAGGCGCTGCATGCGCTGAACGAGGAGATGTGCCTCGCTATGGATGCGGCGCTGAAGGCGTGGGCGGATGATCCGAGCGTCGAGCTGGTGGTGGTCGATCACGCCGAGGGATCGCGGGGGTTCTGTGCTGGCGGGGATATCCGCATGCTGGCGGAGAGCGGGGCTGCGGATGGATCGGCGGCGCAGGCGTTTTTCCGTGCGGAGTACCGGCTCAACACGCGGATCAAGAATTATCCGAAGCCGTATGTGGCGTTCATGGATGGGGTCACCATGGGGGGCGGCGTCGGGATCAGCGTGCACGGCTCGCATCGCGTGGCGACGGAACGCACGGTGTTCGCGATGCCGGAGACAGGGATCGGATTGTTTCCGGATGTGGGCGGCGGTTGGTTCCTGCCACGACTCGGGCCGCCGCTGGGAATGTGGCTGGCGCTGACGGGAGAGCGGCTGAAGGGGGGCGATGTCTGCGCGGCGGGCGTGGCGACGCACTTTGCGGAATCGTCGGTCGTCGGCGTGTTGAAGAATTCGGTCTGCGAAGGCGGCCTCGACATGCTGGAGGCCATGGACTGGGACGAGAGCGGCTCGTTCGAGAAGCATCGTGATGTCATCGACCGCTGCTTCTGGAAGGCGACGGTCGAGGAGATTGTGAGCGCGCTGGAGGCTGAGCCGGGTGAGTGGGCGAAGAAGCAGCTTGATGTGCTCCGGACGAAGAGCCCGCGCACCCTGAAGGTGGCGCACCGCCAGCTGGCGCTGGGGCTGCAAGCGCGCACGTTTGAGGAAAACATGGTGATGGAGTTCCGCATCGGGGCCCGCCAGGTGCACAGCCATGACTTCCAGGAGGGCGTGCGGGCGGTCATCATCGACAAGGACAACGCGCCGAAATGGAATCCGCCGAGCCTTGCCGGCGTGAGCGAGCGCGATCTGGACGAAATCTTCGCGCCGCTGGGCGAGGGCGAACTGACGTTCGACTAGGCGGCGACCACAGCCTCCAAGCAAAAGGCCCGCTGTTTCCAGCGGGCCTTTCGTTTTTGGAGGCCAATCGACGATCAGGCCGTGGGGCCGGTCGCCTGCGTGTGACCTTTCGGGTCGCCTTCGGTAAGTGCTTCCTTCACGGCCGAGCCTTCATCGTCGAGCTCGCCCTTGGGCAGTTTCATCGCGCCGATGTGCCAGAGGATGGACAGCGGCGTCATGAGGATGACCGCGATGATCATCGCCCACTTCAGCGACATCTGCTTCACCTCTTCGACGCTGTCGCCGAGGAAGCTGTGCGCGTCAGACAGGGATGAGGCATTCGTGCCGATCCAGTCCGACAGTAGTCCAACCACGAATGGGCCGGTGCCGAGGCCGAGGATGTTAAGGATGAAGAACAGCACAGCGGACGACATGGCGCGCATCGAGGCGGGCACGAGGTGGTGCGTGATCGCAAGCGCCGGCCCGAGATACATGGCCGCCAGCGTGATGCCCGGGAAGTAGAGCAGCAGCGACAGTTCGACCGTGGGCGCGAGCAGTGCAGCGATGAACAGCGGGGCGCCGAGGAACTTGCCCCACATCGGAACCCACAGGAACCAGCGGCGATCCTTGGCGCCGAGACGGTCGGCGATGTAGCCGCCCGCGATCGTGCCGATCATGCCGCCAATGCCGCTTGCGGTGCCGTAGAACAGGCCGATCTCGGTCTTGTTCATCTCGAAGCAGTCCTGCGCCAGCTGGCGTACGCCATCCACGACAGTTGCCTGGCAGAGGCCAAGCGTGGCCTGCAGTTCGGGCATGCTCCACTGGCCGATGTACTTCACCGTCTCGCCGGCGGTTGCCGGATCGACGATGCCGTAGGTGCGCGGCATGAAGGACGGCATCCAGTTGCCCAGGCCGTAGGTGATGAAGGTGCCGGCGCCGGTGGCGATGGCGTAGTAAGGGAATGCCTTGATCGACCAGAGCTTGGCGAAGGATTTGACGAATGTCGGCTTGTCGGTCGACGGCGTCGTACCGGACAGGCCGCGAACTGGTTCCTTGACGGTCGTCCATGCGAGGATCGCGAAGATGACGCCCGGAATGCCAACCACAAAGAACGCCTGACGCCAGTTCAGCGCCTCGCTCAACCATCCACCCAGATAATAGCCGAGCAGCGTGCCAGCGTAGAGACCGGCGGAGTAGAGCGCCAATGCGCGGCCGCGTTTCTCTTTCTCGTAGAGGTCAGAGATCATGGCGTGGGCCGGCGGGCTGCCGCCAGCTTCGCCAAGTCCGACGCCCATGCGGGTGACCAGCAGGACGACGAACGCCGAGATCGTGAACGTGCCGATGTGAATCGGATTGGCGAGACCGCAGAGCGCAGTGAAAGCACTCCACACCGCCAGCGAGATCACCATGACGCCTTTTCGGCTGGTGGAGTCTGCGAGACGGGCGACCGGAATGCCCGCTGTGCAGTAGACCACCGCGAAGGCCAGACCCGTCATCATGCCGAGCTGGGTGTCGTTCAGACCCAGGTCGTGTTTGATGTCTTCCTGCAGAATGTTGACGATCTGCCGGTCAATGAAGTTGAAAATGTAAACAATGATCAGGATCCACAGAGCATAGGTTCGATGCTTCTTCGCATCGCCCATGTTCGTGATCATTCCCGGTGACAGGAACGCCATTAGATCTCCCTCCCGCAGCGGTGAGTTTCTGGTTTTTAATCCGCTGGCTGGAAGCCTTCCC
>JAVBYB010000142.1 GCA_030824255.1 bacterium | reverse complement strand
AGCTTCGCGAGAAACGCCGCGAGATCTTCCTCGTCCTTCGGCAGGAACAGCGCATCCGCCGGTCCGCCGACGCGGAACCAGGTGAACGGCGCGAGCTGTTCATCTGCCAGAAGCTTGCCGCGAACCGCAGGAAGTCGATCGAGAAAAACGCTCATACCGAACGGCTTAGCGCGAGCCTGACCGTCGCGCTAGCGGCAGGCCGAATTGCCGCCCACGTCGAGGTGGAAGTGGTTGGCGTGCGCCTCGTTGTAATCGGGGCCCAGCGTCACATCGAACAGGTCGCAGGCGCGCTGGCGCACTTCGCGCAGGAAGTCGCCATCGGGACCTTTCGAATAGTAGTCGCGCAGCACGCTGATCTCGCGCCCGTCCGCCAGCACGAAGGAGGCAATGTCCGCCGCCTTGGCGTAGGAATGCTCCGACAGCTTGTCGATGCCGGCGATGGTGCGGCACTGGAAGGTGCCGAACGCCTTGATCTCCTTCACCGGCGAGCCGAGATATTTTTCTGCCGCCGGGATCACCACATGCCGCTCCCAGATGTGCATGCGGGCCGCCAGGTCACACGTCATCGGCAGTTCGGTCGGCGCGCCGGGGTTCGGCGTGAGGTCGGCCAGTGACGCCTTCACTTCCAGCGCTTCGGAATAGCCGCACGCGCCTTCCTGCTTGGCGGGAACCATCGTGAACGAAACGCCCGCCGCCTTCAGCGCGGTCTGGCAGGCCTTGAGATTGTTGGAGAGCAGGCTCAGCGCCTTCTCGTCGCCCATCACGCCATAGCGCGTCAGGTCCGTGCCCGCAGCAGCCTGCTGCTTGGCGACGGCCTCCTTCATCGGGCGCGCGAAACGCGCTTCGCTGGATGTAGCTTCAGCCGTGCGCAGGTTCGCAACCGTAAGGCCGCCGCCGAGGGCAAGCACCAGTCCCGCCACGCAGGCGATGATCGAATGTGAGGTCTTCATGCGTCCATATCTGCAATCGAGGCGCCCGGCGCCCCCGGCCGCCCTCCAGAAGCCCTCGCAAGGTTACTGGATGGCTAATCCCGCCGTGGCTGCGCCTCGCCAGTATGGTTAACAGCAGGCCCACTAGCGCCATGAAGCGCCCGTGTGAACCCTGCTCTGCAGACGGATTTCAGCCGCGCGTAAGATCGTCCGCCAGCGAATTCGCGTAGGAGGTGATGTCGCCAGCCCCGAGGCAAACCACCATTTCATCGCCTGTTTTCACGGACTTGCGAATTTCCCCGGCAAGCTCGCCGAGTCCGCCAATTGCGCGGGCGGAACGATGCCCATGGTTGATCAGTCCCTTAACGAGCGTTTCGTGACTGATACCTTCGATGGGTTGTTCGCCCGCGGCATAAACCGGCGCCACGAGAACCTCGTCGGCGTCGTTGAAGCAGGTCGAGAACTGCTCGAAAAGGTCGCGCAGGCGCGTGTAGCGATGCGGCTGCACCACAGCGATCACCCGCTTGTCGCGGCCCTGTACATCGCGCGCAGCCTTCAGCACGGCGGCAACCTCCACCGGATGGTGGCCGTAATCGTCGATGATCCGCACGCCGTTCCACTCGCCCACCTGCGTGAAGCGCCGCTTCACACCGCCGAACTTCAACAACGCCGCGCGGATCTGTTCTTCCGTGCCGCCCAGTTCGCGCGCGACCGCAATCGCCGCCAGCGAGTTCTGCACATTGTGACGCCCCGCCATCGGCAGCTTGAGCCCGACCCACCGCGTCTGATCAGTCTCGCCGCGCGAACGCAGCACGAGATCGAATGTCGATCCGCCCGCTTCCGGTTGCACGTTCACTGCCCACAGGTCCGACTGCGGGTTGAAGCCATAGGTGATGCGGCGGCGGTCCGGGATGCGCGAGGCCAGCGCCTGCACTTCGGGATGGTCCGCACACAACACGGCAAACCCATAGAAGGGAAGATTCTCGACGAACGTGTCGAAGCCTTTCCGCAGCGCCTCCATCGAGCCGTAGTGATCCATGTGCTCGGGATCGATGTTGGTGACGATGCTCACCGTCGGGCGCAGCTTGGTGAAGGTTCCGTCGCTCTCGTCGGCCTCCACCACCATCCACTCGCCCTGTCCGAGTTTTGCATTGGAGGCGTAGGCGTTGATGACACCGCCATTTATCACGGTCGGGTCCAGTCCCACCCCGTCCAGCAGCGCCGCGACCATCGAGGTCGTCGTCGTCTTGCCGTGCGTGCCTGCGACCGCGACGGTCCACTTAAGGCGGATGAGTTCCGCCAGCATGTCCGCCCGCCGCACGACGGGAATGGCCCGCGCCCGTGCCGCATCCACTTCCGGGTTGCCGCCCTTGATCGCCGTCGAGATCACAAGCGCGCCGACGCCCTCGATGTTCTCCGTCTTGTGGCCGATCATGATGTTGGCGCCACGCTTGGCCAGCCGTTCCGTGTTCGGCCCCGCCTTCATGTCCGAGCCCGAGACCTGATAGCCCAGGTTCAGCATCACCTCGGCAATTCCGGACATGCCGATGCCGCCAATGCCAACGAAATGAACCGGGCCGACGTCGAAGGGGAGAGACTTGCGCATGTGCTGAGTGAGCTTGCGGCGGCCGCGGCGTCAAGCCCTACACGTTCTGGTGCACCTCCCTAAGGGAAGACTTTCCGCCCATCCGGCCCATCCGTAGACTCCCCGCAGTCTCGGCGAACGAGCACTGTGGGGGAGGACAACCATGCATCCGAAAAGAATGCTCGCAACCACAGCCTTGGGCGCAACCCTGGCCCTCACCGCCTGCACCACCCTCCTAACCCCTTCCGAACGCATCGCGGGATTGCCCCCCGTTTCAGCTGGAATGCTGGAGAAGCCGGCCCCCGGCGACTGGCTGCAATGGGGCCGCACATATGACGGGCAGAATTTCAGCCCGCTCAAGCACATCGACCGCAGCAATGTGAAGGCGCTCGCGCCTGCCTGGCGCGCGCCCCTCGAAGCCGGCCTCAGCATGCCAACCCCGCTCGTCCACGATGGCGTGATGTTCCTGCACACCGCGCCCGACACGGTGCTGGCGCTGGACGCATCGACGGGACGGGAAATGTGGCGCCACGCCTACACGCCGGCGACTGGCTCGTCGATGAAGATGGGCCTTGGCCTCGGCGGCGGACGCGTTTTCGCCCCGACATCCGACCTGCACGTGATCGCGCTCGATGTTCATACCGGTGACAAGGCCTGGGATCACACGATCGAACTCAGCCCGCCGGCAACCAATCGCGGCGTATTCAACCTGCGCAGCGCCCCGCTGGTGGTCGGCAACAAGGTGATCCAGGCCATCACCTCCAGCGCCGGCCCTGGCGGCGGCTTCATCGTCGCGCTGGACATCGACACCGGCAAGGAGCTGTGGCGCTTTCACACCCTCGCCCGGCCCGGCGAGCCCGGAGGAAACACCTGGAACGATATTCCGCTCGACAAGCGCACCGGGGGCTCGGTCTGGCATCAGGGCACATACGACCACGACCTCAACCTGATCTATTACGGCGCCGGCGCGACCTACGACACCGCCCAGCTCCGGACGCCCGCCGCGCTTCCCGGCGTCACCAACGATGCGCTCTACACCAACGCCACCATCGCGCTCGATGCCGATACCGGAAAGCTGAAGTGGCACTACCAGCATCTGTCCAACGATCAGTGGGACCTCGACTGGGCGTTTGAGCGAACACTGGCGACGGTCAGGGTCGATGGGCGCAGCCGCAAGGTCGTCATGAATGTCGGCAAGATGGGCATACTCGATGCGCTTGATCCGGCGACTGGCGCCTATCTCTTTTCCATCGACGCCGGCACCCAGAACATCATCACGGCGATCGATCCCAAAACCGGCGCGAAGACGATCGACGCCCAGCGCCTTCCCGAGGCCGCGCGTCCGACTGTCTACTGTCCAAGCCCCTCGGGCGCGCGCGCCTGGCCGGCTTCCTCATTCAGTCCGGGCACGGGCATGCTCTACCTGCCGCTGACCGAGTGGTGCGCGAAGATGAGCATGGAAGGCTCCCCGCTGCTCAGCGCACCGGGCGCGAAGATCTCGGACGCCGACCATCCGGATGCTGTTGCTGATGGAAAGATGGGACGCCTGCAGGCCATGGACGTAGGCGGCGCCAAGCTCGCCTGGCGGCATGATCTGGACGCCCCGATCTCCACGTCGGCGCTGTCCACGGCCGGTGGCGTGGTGTTCATCGGAGATCTCGATCCTGCGCTGAAAGCCTTCGACGATCGCGATGGGAAGCTTCTGTGGAGCGCACCGCTGGATGCGTACCCCAGCGCCAGTCTGATCACCTACAGCGTCGGTCAGACCCAATATGTTGCGGCCGTGACAGGGATGAGCAACTTCCACATCGGCGCCATGGGGCCACGCTACCAGAAGTTCCGCGCCGCCCGGGGCCTCCCCGCAATCGCGCAACCGACGGGCGCACCCTCAATCCAGGTTTTCGCAGTGCCAAATTAGAGTGTCGGCTTCGGAATGCTTGCAGCTGCCCCGTCGCCACTTACCCCGCCTTCACGCCCGCCGCTTGCTCGGCAAGGTCGGCCAGCTCGCGCGCCGCATTCGGTTTGCCCAGCTGCCACGCCGCCTTGGCCCGCGCGCGAAGGACCCCAGCGTTGGAAATCCGCTCAAGCAGCAGCGGCCCGAACGTGTCCACGGTGAACACCGGCTCCGGCACCACGTCCGCTGCGGCGCCCGTCACCATGCCCTCGGCATTCGCCGTCTGGTGATCATCCATCGCGATACCCAGCGGAATAAGGATCGACGGCCGACCAGCCACCGCGAGTTCCGTCACCGTAGATGCACCCGCGCGCGCAATTACGAGGTGCGCGGCTGAAAGTCTGTCCTGCATGTTGGAGAAGAACGACTCCACCGTCGCGCTGATGCCCGCCTCCCGGTAAACCGCACGCACAGCCTCCAGCTGCTCTTCACGCGCCTGTTGCACGACATGCAGCCGCGTGCGTTGCGCATCGGGTAACGCCACGATCGCCTTGGGGATCACTTCGCCGAACAATCGCGCACCCTGGCTTCCCCCGGTGATCAGCAGGTTGATCGGACCGTCATCGCTAAGGTCGGGATAGGGCGTCTCGCGTACGGCCTTTATGGCGTTGCGCACAGGATTGCCCACAACGCGCTTGGTTCCCTCCGCGCCTGGCGGCAAGCGGTCGAGGCGGTCAAAGCCGCATGCGACGAACTTCGCACTCTTGGCAAACAACCTGTTGACGCGGCCGAGCACGGAGTTTTGCTCGTGGATGATGATCGGTACACCCATCGCCCGCGCCGCGGACAGCGAGGGATAGCTGGGATAGCCGCCAAAGCCTGCGACCACTTTCGGCTTGGTCTTCTCGAAATTCTTGCGAGCCTCCGCCGTGCCCGCGCGCAGCTTCAGCGCGCTCATCAACAGCTTGTGCGGCAGCTTCGACCCAAAGGTCGCTGCATCAACCTCAAGCCGCCAGTCAGCCGGAAAGTTGTTCGCGTACTTCTTGCCGCGTTCGTCCGTCACCAGCGCCACGGTCCAACCGCGCGCATGCATCTCGTCGGCAAAAGCCTGCGCCGGGAACATATGTCCGCCCGTCCCGCCGGCTGCGATCACCACGAGCGGCTTGGTCGCCGGCTTGGCGGAAGTCTGGTCGGTCATGCATGCCTCAGATGCGCGAGGGAAGATTCGGGCTGCTTGCGCGTCAGCGCAAGCGCAAGCCCCAGTGTCAGCGCGCTGCCCAGAAGCGACGAGCCGCCCGAAGACACAAGCGGCAGCGTCATGCCCTTGGGCGGAATCAGCGAAAGGTTCACAGCCATGTTCACCGCTGCCTGCAGGCCGAAGATCGCATACAGCCCCACACCGGCGGCGCGCTGGTAGATGTCCTGCTGTTTCGACGCCTCAACGATGCCCTTGATCGCAATCACCGCAAACAGCACCGTCAGCAGCACCAGCAGCAAGAGGCCAAACTCCTCACCGGCCACCGAATAGATGAAGTCCGTATGCGCATCCGGCAGCGATCGCTTCACCGTCCCCTCGCCCGGCCCCACGCCGAAGAAGCCGCCACGCTCGATCGCCTGCCGCGCCTTGTCGATCTGGTAGGTGTCGTAGTCCGTGGGGCTCAGGAAAGAGTTCACGCGCAGACGTACATGCGGAACAATGTTGTAGAGCAGGAAGGCCAGCGCGGCACCGCCAACTACAAAGCCTGTCGCCCATATCCATGGCAGGCCGGCGATGAAGAACACGATCACGAACGCTGCCGTCAGCAATGCCGACTGTCCCACGTCCGGCTGCAGCAGCAGCAAACCCACCGTCACCGCATAGAAGGTGAAGGCAATCGGCGCCCACGGCCCTTCCGGAAACTTGTCCCGCTGCGCCAGTAGCCAGGCTGTCAGCACCACCAGCGCCGGCTTCACGATCTCGGACGGCTGGAATGTCGTCTCCCCGATGCGGATCCAGCGCGTCGCGCCCTTCGCCTCGTGCCCAAACAGGAGCAGCCCCGCCATACTGAAGAAACAGATGACAAACAGCAGGCCGCATAACCGTCTCACCCACACCGGGCTCAAAAGCGATGACGCAAGCAGCACGCCAACCGCCGCGACGCCGAAAGCCGCCTGCCGGTAGACGAAATGGAACGGGTCCTTGATATCCAGCCGCGCGGCGGCCGCAGGCCCTGCCGCAAGTGACAGCACCACGCCCGCGCCCAGCAGGATGAGAGCCGCAGCGATCAGCCCCTTGTCGACCGTGCGCCACCATTCTGCGAGCGGCGAAGTGTCAGACCTGCGGAAGATCTGCATGGCGGGGCTATGCAGATTCGGTGCGAGTTCGCCGCTTTACCAGCTTGGCGGCCTCCTGCCGGAAGGCGAGTCCGCGCTGCTCGTAGTCGCGATACTGGTCGAAGCTGGCGCACGCCGGGGAGAACAGCACGACCGCCCCCTCGAGGCCCGAAGCGCGCGCATCCTCGAAGGCCTGCTCCACGGCGGCGTCCATCGTGCGGCACTTCACATGGTCAAGCTTGCCGGTCAGCACGCGCGCGAACGCCTCAGTGCTCTCGCCGATCAGGTAGGCCTTGCGGATCTGGCCAAACAGCGGGGCAAGATCATCAATCCCCTCTTCTTTCGGACGCCCCCCAACGATCCACCAGGCATTCGGGAAAGCGCGGATTGCCTGCTCGGCCGCCTGCGCGTTCGTCGCCTTGCTATCGTTGATGAAGCGCACGCTGTCGATCGACCCGATATTCTCCAGCCTGTGCGGCAGGCCGGGGAAGGTCTCGATGGCGGAGATGATATCCGTGGACTCCAGCCCCAGCGCACGGCAGGCGGCATAGGCTGCAGCGATGTTCTGGTGGTTGTGTCGGCCCGGCAGCGCCTTGGCGCCGCGAATATCGACCGAATGCTCGGCGCGGCCATGGATTGAATCCTGCAACATGCCTTCCAGCACCGCGACGCCGCGACCGAGGCCATACTCTGCAGAAACCGGGATAACGTGACGCTGGCCCTGGCTGGTCAATTGCGTCGCCATCACGCCGGAACGCATGTCATCGACGCCAATGATGGCGTAGTCATCCGCGCCCTGATTGAGGAAGATGCGCCGCTTGGCGCTGACATATCCGTCCATGCCGCCATGTCGGGACAGATGGTCCGCCGAGATGTTCAGCATTACCGCGATGTCGCAGCGTAGGCTTTCGGCCAGATCAAGCTGGTAGCTCGACAGCTCCAGCACATAGATCGCTTCGGAGTGCAGCTTCTCGAGGTCGAGGACGCCAACGCCGATATTGCCGCCCACGCGAACGTCCTTGCCGCACACTTTCAGAATATGGCCGATCAGCGCCGTGGTGGTCGATTTGCCGTTGGTGCCCGTGATGCCCACAATGCGCGGACGCTCCACGGACTTGAAGTCGTTCACCGCGCGGGCGAACAGCTCCATGTCGCCGATCACCGGCACGCCCACCATTTGCGCCATGCGCACGAAGCGGTGCGGCTCGGGGAAGCGGAACGGAATGCCGGGCGAAAGAACGAGCGCGGCGAAGGTCTGCCAGTCGCGGCGGTTGAGATCCACCAGCGGCACGCCCGCCCCCTCGGCGGCCTTGCGCGCAGCTTCGTTGTCGTCCCACGCACTGATCCGCGCCCCGCCGGCAATGAGGGCCTTGCACGTCGCGATCCCGCTCCGGCCCAGGCCGAAGACGGCGACGTCCTTTCCCTCGAATGATCGAACTGGGATCACGTGTTCCTCACCTCAGACGCAGCGTGGCGAGGCCCACGAGGGCCAGCAGGAACGCGATGATCCAGAAACGGATCACCACTGTCGGCTCGGACCAGCCGAGCTTCTCGAAATGGTGGTGGATCGGCGCCATCTTGAAGAAGCGCTTGCCGGTCGCCTTGAAGTACAGGACCTGGATGATCACCGACAGGGCCTCGAACAGGAACAGGCCGCCGACAATCGCCAGCACCAACTCGTGCTTGGCGCACACCGCCATCGCACCGAGACAGCCGCCCAGCGCCAGCGAGCCGGTGTCGCCCATGAACACCTTGGCTGGCGGCGTGTTGTACCAGAGAAAGCCCAGACCCCCGCCCACCAGCGATCCCATAACAACCGCCAGCTCCGCCGTTCCCGGCGTCGGCGTCAGCAGCAGGTAGTCGGCAAAGCGCGGCGTTCCCGTCGCATAGGCGATGAAGCCGAACGTCGCCCCCGCGATCATCACCGGGCCGATGGCAAGGCCATCCAGACCGTCCGTGAAGTTGACG
>JAVBYB010000433.1 GCA_030824255.1 bacterium | reverse complement strand
CGCCGCCTGGCCGCTTTTCCACGGCTCCATCGGCACTACCTATGAGCAGGCTTCCTCGCGCGGCCTCACCGCCCGCAAGTCGGACGGCACGGACCTCACCTATCAGGACACGGTGCGCCGCCACTTCACCTCGTCCATCGCCACGCTCGAAACCATGTCGGCGAACCGCGAGAAGATGCTGCGCGACTTCTACGCCTACCGCGCCTCCGCAATCGACGAGGGTCGCAAGGGCGCGGTGCGCTCCTATGTGATCCCGCCCCAGCAGGACCAGTCCACCGCCGACCGTCTCGCGAAACTGCTCGCTGAGCAGGGTATCGAGGTGAAGCGCGCGACCGACACCATCCGCGCCTGCCGCCGCACATACCCGGCCGGCTCCTACGCCATCTCCGCCGCCCAGCCGTCTGGCCGCCTCATCCGCACGCTGATGGAGCCCAACGTTCCCATCGACGCCAAATTCATGGCCGAGCAGGAACGCCGCCGTGCGAAAGACCTCGAAGTTGAACTGTACGACGTCACCGCCTGGTCCCTGCCGCTGATGTTCAACGTCACGACGGATCGCTGCAACGACGACGCCACTGGCGCCCTTGCGCCCTTCTCCGCCCATACGCCGCTTCCCGGCGCTGTCTCGCAACCGAACGCCAGCTACGGCTTCCTCGCGCCCTGGGGCTCCGTCTCGGCCGCCCGCCTGCTCGCTGCGTCGCTGCGTGAAAACATCCTCGTCTCCAGCTCCGACCGGGGCTTCACGCACAACGGCATCGCCTATCCCGCCGGCACGCTGATCTTCCGCAATTCCGCCACGCCGAACCTTGCGGCAAAGCTCCAGCGCCTCGCCGCCGACACCGGCGCGAACGTCGTCGGCGTCGACGACAGCTGGATCACTGACGGGCCCAGCTTCGGCAGCAACAATGTGGTTACGCATCACGCTCCGCGTGTTGCCATCGCGTGGGATCGCCCGACGAGCTCCACCTCTGCTGGCAACATGCGGTACGTGATTGAGCGTCAACTCGGCTATCCCGTCACGCCGGTGCGGACGTCCAGCCTCGGCGCGGATGAGCTTTCGCAGTTCGACGTGCTGATCCTGCCCGATGGCAACTACTCGGGCGTACTGGGCGATGGCACCGCCATCAGGAGCTGGACGGAACGCGGCGGCGTGCTGATCGCCATCGGCTCGGCCGCGCGCTTCGTGTCAGACCCGAAGACCGGCCTCGCCTCCATTCGCCGCGAGAACGCGTTCACCAAGGAGAAGCCCGAAAAGAAGGGTGACGATACCGCCACAGTGCCTGGCACGCACATCACCACCGCCGCTGCCCTGCTCGCCGCCGAAGCCCCGCTGGAAGAAGCCCCCGATGACTCGCCGGGCGCGCTCGTGAAAGCCACGCCAGATGCCGATCACTGGCTCGCCGCCGGCCTAAAGCCTTCGCTCAACGTGCTGGTGACCGGCAGGGACATCTACACGCCCGCTCGTCGTGATGAAGGCGTCAACGTGGTCAGCTTTGCCGGCCCGGATGAGCTCGTGACCTCGGGCTATATGTGGGACGAAGTCAAAAGCCAGCTCGCCTACAAACCGTTCGTCGTCGCTGAACCCGAAGGCCGCGGCCAGTTGATCGTCTTCACCCAGAACCCTGGCGTTCGCGCCTATCTCGATGGTCTCAACGTGCTGCTCGCCAATGCCATCTTCCGCGGCGCGGCTCACGCCAGCCCCCCGCGGTAATCACGGGGTAATTCTCGGGTAAGCCGAAGGCGCGGCCCGGAAGTCATGTTGGTATGGATGCGGAGTTTGCATGGCTTCCGCACCGCACAAACAAAGATGCTCGGGACAGGCCCGAGCATGACTCCGTGGTTGAGCTGCTTGTCTGACGTTAGCCCGCAGGCGTTTCCGCCGCGCCCTTCTTGTGGGCCACCGGCACGCCACTTACGGCGGTGGCGATGGCGTCCTTCCGCTCAGTCTCGACCTTCGGATCAGGCAGGCGGTGCTTCTGCATGATGCGCGTCAGGATAAACACGTAGAGCGCGCTGGCCGGCATGATGATCACGACCTTGAACATGATCCACACGTTCACGCCGTCCATCTGGAAGCCGAGAATATTGTAGAGCGGCGCCTCCATGCCCGGCGCCGGGGTCTGCGCGAACATGAGACGCACAACTTCGTTGCCAATGGCGGTCGCCACGAAGAACCAGGCGAAGCTCCAGGTGAACTGGTCCCAACCCTTCTGCGTGTAGTGGAACGTGCCCTCCATGATGTACTTGAAGAAGTTCTTCTTCATCAGGAGGCCCACGAACAGGAAGATCGCGAAGGCGGCGTTGAACAGCGTCACCTTGATCATCACCCACATCGGATCGTGCGTGACGAGCGTCAGGATGGAGAAGACCACCGTGATCGCGGACGCGATCAGCGGGAAGATCGGCAGACGCTTCAGCACGATCTGCATGGCGACCATGGCAATGCCGGTGCCGATCAGCAGCGCCCATGTTCCAGCTTCAACGTTGCCTGTGATCGCGTTGACGACGAACAGGGCGACAAGCGGGCCAAACTCGCTGGCGATGTTGACGGTCTGCTCCGCGTTGAACGGGAAGATCTTCTTGAACCAGCCCATACGCCTGCAATCCCTGTACGCCCGCACTCGTCATCTGAGGGGAACCGTCTACCCGTTCAAGTCCTATAGAGCGGGTCACAACCCGTAAATACCGCTGCAACAATACAAAATTTTCGTGTTCCGCGATCCTCAACGTCCTATCTTGAGGCTGCTGGCGCCTCGTGTCCGGACAGTTAGGATGCTTGGCAAAACAGGAAGACCTTGGATGAAACGCCTTACAATCCTGCTGGCCGCACTCGCGCTGGCGGCATGCGCCACCTCTCCGGCTAGCCAGACAGCGATCAGCCCTCCACCGGGCTGGGCAGGCGCTTGGGGGGCCTCCCCCACCATCCCGCCACCGGGCGGCCGCAGCTTCGACAATCAGACCCTCCGGCAAGTGATCCGCCTAAGCGAGGGCGGCACGGCCATCCGCATCCGCTTCACCAATGAATACGGCGAAAAGCCGCTGGAAATAGGCGCGGCGACTGTCGCGCTGGCTGGCCCGGACGCTCAGCTGGCGGCGATTCCGGTCACGTTCTCCGGCAAGCCCTCGACAACAATTCCGGCCGGCGCACCGTTGGTAAGCGACCCCATCCCCCTCAACGCGGGCGCCCTCGACCAGATTTCGATTAGCGTCTACCTGCCCACCTCCACGGGTCCGTGCACGTGCCACTTCGCCGGGCTTGCCAATGCCGAAATTTCCGGTCCGGGCAATTTCACCGTGTCAGGCTTCGAAGCGAAGGAAAGGCTTATCAGCCGGGCCTTCATTTCCGCCGTCGAGGTGGAAACGGATCAACCCCGCACGATCGTGGCCTTTGGCGATTCGATCACCGACGGCACCTCCTCGACGCCGAACACCAACCGACGCTGGCCCGACATTCTTGCCGAACGCCTCGTGGCGGCAGGCAAGTCGAGCGCCATCTCGAACCAGGCCATCGCCGGAAATCGCGTCCTCGCACACCAGAACGTCATCTTTGGCGAAAGCGCGCTGACCCGCTTCGACCGTGACGTGCTCAGCGTTCCGAACGCGCGTTGGCTGATCGTCCTTGAAGGCATCAACGACATCGGCCTTGGCGGCGCCAATCCACTCACGGCGGATACGCTTGTCGCCGGTTATCGACAGCTGATCACCCGCGCAAAGGCGCAGGGTATCAAGGTCTATTTCGCAACCCTGCTGCCCTATGAAGGCGCACGCTACTTTCACGAAAATGGCGAAGCCGTGCGCCAGCAGGTGAACACCTGGATACGCACCACCACCGAAATCGACGGCTTCATCGACTTCGACGCCGCAACCCGCGACCCCGCCAATCCGCGTCGCATGCAGGCTGGCCTCCAGTCCGGCGATTGGCTGCATCCCAACGACGCCGGCTACCAGGTGATGGGCGAAGCGGTCAGCCTCGCCCTGTTCCAGTAGTCATCTCCAGGTGTCATCCGCCAACAAAAAGGCCGCGCTGGCGATCAGCGCGGCCTTTAATGTCTGTTGGCCTTGGCGCCTATCGCGTCGGCTTCGACTTGGATTTGGCTTCCTTCTCCGCCGCACGCTCCAGCTCACGTGCGCCGGCCAGAATGCCGATCATGCCGTGATTGCCTTCATGGCAGGCGTATTCCATCACGTGCTTGGCTGGATGGAAGCTGAGTTCGGCCTTCCACGGTTGCGTGTAGGTCTCCGGATCGTTGACCTCGAACTGGTAGAAGATTTCCTGCGGGCCAACGCGTGTCAGCTTCTCCGTCACCACGCCCGAGGGCGAGATCGGGAAGGATTGGTCTGCGGCCTGCGCCGGGTTCACGTTGCGCGTCTCCATCGCGAACGTGTCGCCTTCCCACCAGCCGACCGTATCGCCCAGCCAGGGCTTGATGGCGTTCGGCTTGTGGTTCTTCCGCGCCTCCTCGCCATTGGCGAAGATCGGCACGATGCGCGCATCGTGCGCCATCTCCACGAGGATCATCATGTGGTCCGGCGTCTGCACAAACTGGTAATTGTTGTTGTACAGCACGCTCAGCATGCCCGGCCCGCCGGTCTGTCCGAAACCGATCAGGCAACGCTCGGACAGGGTGGGCTCTTCCGGGCCCTCATACGGCGCATTGCCGGTCATGTAGACGCGGAAGCCTTCCATCTGCTTCTTCATGACCCCAGCCGGATCCTTGTAGGGCAGCTGGCCGTTGGCGGGCTCGATGATGTTGGAGGTGCGCCACTGGCCCTTGACCTTCGCCAGCGTATCGCCGGGCGCGACCCAGAAGCCGTCATAGCCCTTGAGGCCAAAATCATCCCCGCCCTTCTCCGGCGCGCCGGCGTTCGGGTCCGAATAAGTCGCGCGGAATTCCGGATCGTCCGCCGCTATGCCGGCGAGGCCCGTCTTGGCCACGATCGTTTTGGCTTCCTCGTCGTTCACCACCAGCTTGCTTACGCCCTGTTCGCGCGTCAGCGGCGTAAGCGAGGCATTGGTCCAGTAGCCCGTCAGATCAGGCTTGCCCGATGACTGAGCGATGGCCGGCGCTGCGAGAAGCGCGAACGCCAATACGCAAAGCGAAGTCTTTGAAAAAGTCATGCGGTTCCTCCTGTCGACCCGCTTCCCGGCCCGTTCGGGCTCTTGGCTGGAAACTGGGTATGCTGCGGGAGCATACTCCACCCGGGCGTCTGGAAAAGCTTGCCTATACGGAAAGTGACAGGCTTTTCGTGACCCTGCCGTAACGCACCGCTGCTGGCTCCGGTCTCGCGGAGGTGTATGGTCCCGCCAGCTTCGCGCCGACTGCCGCAACGGAGAGGACAATGAAAACAAGCTTCCTGACGATCGCCAGCGTATCCGCGCTCGCCCTGGCCCTCACGGCCTGCAGCGACCCTGGCCCGGCCCCGGCGCCTGAGGCTCCCGCTCCCGAGGCGGTCGCACCCGTCGCAACGACCCCGGATTACGCCTCCTTCCTCACGCCGGAGCGAATCCCCGGCGACTCGGATCGCGACGCGAACCGCAAACCTGCCGAAGTCATGGCTTTCTCGAAGATCATGCCCGGCAACACCGTGTTCGAAATGGAAGCCGGCTCCGGCTATTACACCGAGCTGTTCGCCCGCGCCGTCGGCCCTGCCGGCAAGGTCGTGATGCAATCGCCGAAGGAGTTCGAGAAGTTCTACAAGGACCAGCTCGACGCCCGCCTGAAGGACAACCGCCTCGCCAACGTAACCGTCTCCTGGTCCACCTTCGACAAGCTTGAAGCCGCTGATGGTTCGGTTGATGTCGTGACCTGGTATCAGGGCCCGCACGAGCTGTGGTGCAAGGCTGCCTGCGGCGACGTTCCGATGGGCGACCCGGCCGCCGCCTTCATCGAAATCGCGCGTGTGCTGAAGCCGGGCGGTTACCTGGTCGTTATGGATCACGTCGCCCCGTCCGGCACGCCTAATACCTCCGGCAACGACACTCACCGCATCGACCCGGCGCTCGTGAAGCCGATGATCGAGGCCGCCGGCCTTGCGTTCGACGAGGAAAGCACGCTTCTCGCAAACCCGTCTGACGACTATACCAAGGGCGTGTTCGACGCCGCCGTGCAAGGCAAGACCGATCAGTTCCTGATCCGCTACAAGAAGCGGTAAGGCCGGCAGACAAAACGACTGAAGGCGCGGGCCCCTACAGGGGTCCGCGCCTTTGCCAAATGGGAGGACGGACAACATGAAAAGAACACTGCTCGCCGGCGCGCTGGCGCTCGCTCTCGCCGCCTGCGCCACCGGTCCGTCCGGCCCGCCACCGCTTGCCGCCGCCGATTACGCCGCCATTCTCGCGGACCCGACGCGCCCCGCCGATGATCTGAAAGATGACGCCGCGCGCAAACCCGCAGAGATTCTCGCCTTCGCTGGCCTGCGTCCAGGCGAAACGATCGTCGAGATGGAAGGCGGCCGCGGCTGGTTTTCCTACCTGATCTCCAAAGCCATCGGACCTACCGGCAAGCTGATCGTCCAGTACCCGCCCGAATTTGCGTATGGCGACCCGGCCTACAAGGCGCGCGTCGATGGCGGGCAGCTTTCGAATGCCACCATCACCAAGACGCATTTCGACAAACTCGACGCCCCTGATGCTTCCGCCGACAAGGTGCTGTGGCTTCTCGGCCCACACGAAGTCTGGTTTGTCCCGAAAGACACGCAGGGCCTGGGCGATCCCGTGCGCGCCTTTGCCGAGATCAGCCGCGTGCTGAAACCGGGCGGCGAGTTCGTCGCGATGGACCACGCCGCCGTCACAGGCACGCCCGCCAAGGATTCGGCGCAGACGCTGCATCGCATCGACCCACAGCACGTGCTGGATGCCGCCAAGGCGGCCGGTTTCGTCTTCGTGGAAAAGAGCGATATCCTCGCCAACCCGGACGACGACCGCACCAAGTCGCCCTTCGCGCCGGATCTGCGCCGCCACACGGACCAGTTCCTGTTCAAGTTCAAGAAACCGGGCTGACGAAACGGCCTCCCGGTCTGGTCCACAGGCCGGGAGCTGCCTGCTTCCGCCGAATCCAAACCCGTCCTAGTCTCGCAGCATGAAGCTCCGGCACGCCCTCTGGTCAGGAATTATCGCCCTCGCCGCCTGTTCGGCATCCGAACAGGGCGTCACCATGGTCAATGCAGGGGATCCGGTCATCGTCCTGTCTGAAGGCGAATGCCAACAGCAATGCCCGGTCTACGACATGACCCTGCATGAAGACGGGTCATATCTCCTAAACGGCAGTCGCTTCGTCAAAACCACAGGCGTGACCGAGGGAAATATCGGCGCGTCGGCATGGGGCGCAGCCGAACAGGCGCTCGCCGCCGCCAATTTCTGGCATCTGCCGCCGGAGCAGACGTCCAGCGACCAACCGTCATGCCAGCCAGGAACGCCGGCTGTTGCGGTCACATGGCGCACCCGCGAGGGAAAGCAGAAAACCCTGAACTACCGCCCCGGCTGCGGCGGCCCAGAAGGCCGCCAGCTGATCCCCGCTCTGCGCGCCGCGCTGAACTTTGACGAACTCGTCTGGACCGAAGACCGCTTCGCCCCGGACGGCAGCCGCTAGGCGTGGCATGCGGCGCGGCGCCCCGATGGCGCTGCCGTTTGAACAGGCGTAGGATCGAAGCCATGGAAATGTTTCTGATTTACGGCGTCTATATCGCGATCGGCGCGGTCTTCGTCGTCCTTGCCTTCGGCGTCTTCAACCTCGTCCGCACCGACGGCCAGGCCCGCTCTCGCTCCAACAAGCTGATGCGACTGCGCGTGCTCGTGCAGTTTATCGCCATCCTGCTGCTCGTGTCCCTCGGCGTTGTCGCCGGAGCCTTCCGCTAGCGTCCATAACCTTCCGCCGACAAAAGCCTTCCGCCCGCAAACGGAACCGGCGCTTTTTTTGCGCATTCATCCTGCGTTGGGCGGGATCGTATAAATTCGTCCGATCTGATTATCCAAACCTGAAACTGTGACTGCGATCATGGTTCTGCTGATGGATGGTGGAGTGCGGGTGATGTTCGGACGTCGCGAGAAAGACGCTGGCCCAAAACGGTTCTGGAACTGGTTTGCCTCCGAAGCCCAGGGCTACACCAACGCCCTTGAAGCTCTCGCGCGCGGCGAATCGGACGCCGACTGGGTCTTTAACGCGCTCAACCAGCGTCTCGCCCGCATCGACGCTTCGCTTGAAGCTGATGTCGTCCGTACATTGGACGGAGCCTGCCACCTGACGATCTCCGGTTCGGATAGCGTGGTCCATGCCCTGCTCGCCGCCGCACCCGCGCTCGTCGGGTGGCGTATATCCACGCGCGCCGAAACGGCTGACCGCCGCCGCGTGCCTTTCCGTGCCGCGCCGCGCCCGTCGATGGATTCGCTCGCCCAACCGCTGTCGGGCCATCATGAAGCCTGGGCGTAGCGCCCGGCATTGACCGCTCACGCACGCCAGTGCGATGCCTGCGGTCATGGTTGTCCTGAACAAGATCTATACGCGCACAGGTGATGACGGCACGACCGGCCTCGCCACCGGAGAACGCGTCGAGAAGTGGAACCTCCGCGTCGAAAGCTATGGCGCGGTAGACGAGACGAATTCCGCAATCGGCGTCGCCCGCCTGCATGCCGGGTCGGATCTCGATCTCGACGCCATGCTGGGCCGCATACAGAACGATCTCTTCGATCTCGGCGCAGACCTCGCCACGCCTGAGCGTGAGAAGCCGCTGGGG
>JAVBYB010000126.1 GCA_030824255.1 bacterium | reverse complement strand
GCCAGTCTGTATGCAACCGCCGACTTCGGACCCGTTAAAGACGCCCTGTTTGCGCATGCGCCGGAGCGACCCGAGCGGCTGGGACATTCGTACTTCAGCCATGCGGCGCCCGTCAGTCTGCTGATCGAGGAGGTCGAGGCGCTTTGGGCGCCCATCGCTGAAGCTGACGACTGGGGACCTTTTCTCGCCCACATGGAGCGGATCGAGACCGCACGCCAGGCCTTGGCGCTCATACCTGGTTAATCATGCCTGAACGGGCAAACACGCCGTTTCCCCAGACGAAAATCCGCGACTCGTTTCGTCGCCCTACGGGTTTGTTAACTGTTCTCACGCGAGATGACGCCGAACAGTATCAACAGGTCTAGCCGGGTTCATGACGTCAGCACCGCTCCCTCTGGGGTCGGCATCGCCGCCAGACGTGATCGATCGCTGCTTCCACAGCGCGACCGAGCACTTTCTCAATGCGGCGACCGAAGCGTTCGCTCTGATCGATCAGGATGGCCGGGTTGTTCGCGCAAACATCGCCTATCGCCGTCTGACAGGACCTGCGGGCGGATCGCATGATGCATCCATCCTGTCCTTCATTGAGCCCGAGCGTCGCGAGGGCGTGCGTGAAGCGCTGCGCAATCTCAGCGAGAAGTCGCCATCGCACACGATGGAGTTGCGCTTCCGCATTGGGCACGAGATACGCCTGATCGATGCCGACCTCGCCTGGCTCGGTTCGGAAGGCCTGATCTCCTTTGTTGGCCGCGATGTAACGCGGCAGGACCTGCTTGAACGCGAGCGCGAAGAGACCGCTGCCGCACGCGACGCGGTGGAGCAGGTGGGTGACATCGGCCATTGGCGCGTGGGCCGCGATCTCAAACTGCAAGCAACGCCGGGCGCCTCGCGCATTCTTGGGCTCGATCCGGGTGCGCCGCCGCTGGTGCTGACGGATCTGGTCGAGATGATCCTGCCGGATGACCGTCAGGAAGCCGTGGTTGCCGCGCGCGAAGCCTTCGAGAAGCGCAAGCCGGTCAAGCATACCTTCCGCCTGCGCCGCGCCGACGGTACGACGCGCATGGTGCGTGTGGCGGGTGCGCCGTCGATCGATGCGCGTGGGCAGGTCGAGGCGATGCACGGCGTGCTCGTCGACAAGACAGATGGCCATGCCGCGCTGCAGGCTGCGCTGAATGCCGATTCTACCGTGCGCCGCTTCGTGCAGGCCGCGCCGATGCCGTTCTGCATCTATGACCGCGAAATGCGCGTGATGACCTCCAGCGCGAGCTGGCTGGCGGAGCGGCGGCTGACGGAAGAAGAAGCGCTTGGCCGGTCCATGTATGACATCATGCCGTGGCTGCCGGAGAAGTGGCGCAGCGTGCACCGTCAGGTCCTGCGCGGGGAAGCACTGAGCCACGACCGCGATCCGTTCGAGCAACCCAATGGCACGCCGGGCTGGCTGAAATGGTCGGCAGCCCCGTGGCGCGATGCCGACGGCAACATTGGCGGTCTCGTCGTGATGCATGAGGACGTCACGTCGTTCGTCCAGGCGCAACATGAGGTCGAGAGCTCGAAAGAGCGTATGGCCTACGGCATGTCGATCACCCAGATGATGATCTGGGAACTCGATTTCGAGATGCGCGAGACTTATACCGAAGGCGACTGGAAGACGCTGTTCCCGCAGAAGCCGACCTTCGACACGCTGACGGGCGGCGACACATCCATCCATCCCGCTGATCGCGAAATGATGGGCAACAAGTGGCGCGCGCACCTTGCCGGCGGTCCGCCCTACACGGCCGAATACCGCGTCGTGTTTCCGGATGGACATGAAGTCTGGCATGCGGCTGCGGTTCGCATCCTGAAGACCGTGAAAGGCTCGCCCGCGCGGGCATTTGCCGTGATCCAGTCGATCACCGTGCGCAAGAACATCGAGCTGAAGGCGATGGAAGCCGAGCAGCGCGCCCTGGTGGCGGCGGCGGCGAAATCCGACTTCCTGTCGAACATGAGTCATGAAATCCGTACGCCGTTGAACGGCGTTCTCGCCGTGTCGGAAGTGTTGGCCCGCACGCAGCTGGACGAGCGGCAGGGGGAGATGGTGCGCCTGATCTCCACGTCGGGCCGGACGCTACTGCGCGTGATGGACGATCTGGTGGAGTTCTCGCGACTCGAGGGCGACGAGATCCAGTTCGAGATCCGTCCGTTCGAGCTGGAAGAGGCGCTTCGCAACACGTGCGAGGCGGCGCGCACGCGGGCGGAAGCCAAAGGGCTCCGGTTCGATACATTCATCTCGGCGAGCTGTGACGGCGTGTTCCGTGGCGATCCGGTGCGGATCGGGCAGGTGCTCGGCAACCTGTTGAACAATGCGGTGAAGTTCACCGAAGAAGGCCATATCAGCGTTTCGGCGACGGTCGAGGAACTGCCGGACGGCAAGACGCAGATGCGCCTGGTCGTGACGGACAGCGGCGTCGGTTTTGCGCCGGAAATGGCCGAGAAGATTTTCGAGCGTTTCGAGCAGGCCGATATTTCGACCTCGCGGCGCTTTGGCGGCCTTGGACTTGGTCTCTCGATCGTGAAGCGCCTTGTCGAGCTGATGAATGGCAAGGTCACCGCACAATCGAAGATCGGTGAAGGCTCGACTTTCGAGATCGTGGCGCCGATCGCGCGCGACCGGATTGCGGCGCTGGGCGCGATCACCGCCGTGGCCGTGGAGGACTTCGACACCGAGACGAAGATCGAAAATCTTCGCCTGCTGGTGGCCGAGGACAATCCGATGAACCGCCGTGTGGTGGAGCTTCTGCTGGCGCAGAGCGGGCTGTCGATCACGTTCGCCGAGAATGGCCGCGAAGCCGTGGAGAAATTCACGACGACCAAGTTTGACCTCGTTCTCATGGATCTGCAGATGCCGATCATGGGCGGGCTTGCCGCGATGCGGGCGATCCGCGCGTGGGAGCGGGAACATGCGCGCCAGCCGACGCCGATGCTCGCGGTCTCCGCCAACGCGACGGACGAGCACGTGACCGAGGCGAAGGAAGCCGGCGCCGACGATCACGTCGCCAAGCCGATCGTGCGCGAGACGCTGTTCGAGGCGATCGCGCGTCACGCGCGGCCTTCACGTACGGGTGATGGCGCAGTGGAGCTGGATGACAGCGACTTCGATCTCGACGAGTTCGACATCGCCGTGTGACGCCCGCCCGGAACCGGGTGGGTTGGACTTTTTCAAACATCGTGAGGGCTGGCGGGCGCTTTAGTGCGGGCCTGCACGATCAGCGGGTGATCAGCCGGGGAAGGTGCGGCGGAAAAAGTCGCCGACGGTGCCCGGCGCGTAGACGCCAAACATGATGAGGCCGAGCGTCAGCACATGGAGCGCGGTAATCAGGGCGGTGATCGTCACGAAGCCCGGCTTGTAGGTTTTGTGGCGGAGGACGTGCTGGGCAAGCAGGCCCCCGATGATGCCAAAGGCGAGGTCGGCGAGGTGAAGGCGTCGCTCGGGCGCACGCCATTCGCGCTTCTCGGCGGCGCGCTTGTCGGCCTGGTAGAGCAGGAAGGTGACGGCGCCGCCGATGATGTAGAGCAGGCCAACCCAGATAGGGAAGCGGCCGAGCATGATGTTGTTGCCGAGAAGGACGATGAGTGTGGCGGCGGCGGCGGTGCGCATCGAGATCTGGCGCATGCCGGGCTGGCGTTCGCGGCGGGGTTTCGGCGCGGGTTGCGCGGGCGCTGTTTTCTGCGGGTATGGCTTTGCGGATGAAGTTGGTTTTGCCTCCGCCACGCGGGGAGCGGCGGGCGCGAATTGTACACTTTCAATACGCGCCTTGAGGGCGGCGGGGCGGCCATTGGCGCCTTCGCCGACTTCGTAGGAGAGCTTGTCACCGGCCTTGGGGCGTTCGTTGCTTTTCCCGATCGACTTCATGTGGACATAGAGCTTTGAGCCATCGGGGCGGCGGATGAATCCGAAGCCACGCTGGTCGTGCCAGTCCTCAAGCGTTCCTTTTTCGCGCGTCACGCTTAAGACATAGCGCTACTTGTTTGCGCGGTTCCTAACGAGGTCGTCCACGACTGCAGGATCAGCAAGAGTTGACGTATCGCCGAGGTTGGCAAAATCGTTCTCTGCGATTTTTCTCAGGATACGCCGCATGATTTTGCCGGAGCGTGTTTTCGGCAGGCCGGGCGCGAATTGTATGACATCGGGCGTCGCAATCGGGCCGATCTCTTTTCGCACCCACGAAACGAGTTCCTTCTTGAGCTCATCGCTCGGGGTTTCCCCGGCCATCAGCGAGACATAAGCGTAGATGCCTTGCCCCTTGATGTTGTGCGGGTAACCGACGACGGCGGACTCGGCCACTTTCGGATGCGCAACAAGTGCGCTTTCCACTTCGGCGGTGCCGAGGCGATGGCCCGAGACGTTGATGACATCGTCCACGCGACCGGTGATCCAGTGATAGCCGTCTTCATCGCGGCGGCATCCGTCGCCGGTGAAATACTTGCCGGGGTAGGTGCGGAAATAGGTGTCGACGAAGCGCGTGTGGTCTCCATAGACGGTGCGCATCTGGCCGGGCCAGGAATCGAGAATGCAGAGATTGCCGGAGGTGGCGCCTTCGAGGACTTCGCCCTTGTCGTCCACCAGTTGCGGACGGATCGAAAAGAAGGGTTTGGCGGCGGAGCCGGGTTTCAGCGCGTGCGCGCCGGGAAGGGGCGTCATCAGCGTGGCGCCGGTTTCGGTCTGCCACCAGGTGTCGACGATGGGGCAGCGCATCTCGCCGACGACACGGTAATACCATTCCCATGCTTCCGGATTGATCGGCTCACCGACGGAGCCCATCAGGCGCAGCGATTTGCGCGACGAGCCCGTCACGAAATCATCGCCGGCGCCCATGAGCGCCCGGAGCGCCGTGGGGGCGGTGTAGAAGATGTTGACCTGATGCTTGTCGATCGTCTTCCAGAACCGCGAAGCGTCCGGGTAGGTCGGGATGCCCTCGAACATCAGCGTGGTCGCGCCGTTCGCGAGCGGCCCATAGACGACATAGGAGTGGCCGGTGACCCAGCCGACATCGGCAGTGCACCAGAAGACTTCGCCGGGTTTGTAGTCGAAGACGATCTCGTGGGTCATCGAGGCCCAGACGAGATAGCCGCCGGTGGTGTGGAGCACGCCCTTGGGTTTTCCGGTGGAGCCGGACGTGTAGAGGATGAAGAGCGGGTCTTCCGCGTTCATTTCCTCGGGTGGGCAGACGTCCGCGGCGGTGGAGGCGAGGTCGGCATACCAGTGGTCGAGGCCGGCGGTCATGTTGATGGCGCCGCCGGTTCGCTTGATGACGATGACGGATTTGACGGGGGACTTGTCGCCTAGGCGTCTGATGGCCTCGTCGACATTTGCCTTCAGCGGGATCGGCTTGCCGCCGCGCACGCCTTCGTCGGCGGTGATGACGCAGTTGGAGGCGCAATCGTCGAGACGGCCGGCGAGGCTGTCGGGTGAGAAGCCGCCGAAGACGACAGAGTGCACGGCGCCGATGCGGGAGCAGGCGAGCATCGCGTAAGCCGCCTCGGGGATCATCGGCATGTAGATGGTGACGCGGTCGCCCTTGGTGACGCCCTGCGCCTTGAGCACGCTGGCGAAGCGACAGACTTCGGCGTGGAGTTCGCCATAGGTGATGTGGCGCGACACGGAGGGATCGTCGCCCTCGAAGATGATGGCGGTGTCGTTCGCCTTGTGCGGCAGGTGGCGGTCGATGCAGTTGGCCGAAACGTTGAGCGCGCCGTCCTCATACCATTTGACGTGGAGATCGGCAGGGTCGTTCGTCTTCGAGATATCCCAGTTGACGTTCTTCACCCGCGTGTAGGGCTTCATCCATTGCAGGCGCTGGCCATGTGTCCGCCAGAAGGCTTCGGGATCGGAGACGGAGGCGGCGTACATCGCCTCGTATTTTGCGGCGTCCACATGGGCCTTGGCCGCGAAGTCTGGCGGCACGGGATACACGTGGGCTTCCGACATTGCGTTTCCTCCGTCTGGTCTTGGGGCGTCTGACGCGCCGTGCGCGATTGATTGCGCATGTCCGGCTGTAAATGAAGCGGACGCGCGGTCAAAGACCCAAGTTGAGACCCGCGTTGCCGCAAAGCGGCAAAGGCTGCAGGTGCTGATCAGTCGCCGGAGGTCGAGGGCTGTTTCAGCATCTGGGTGGCGATCTCGCCTTCCTGACCGCCCCGACGGATGGAATCTCCTCGGGCTGCGTAAAGCGCCCGCAGATAATCGAGATCCCATTGCGTCATGCGGACTGTGCGGTCGCTGGTTTCGCTTGCGAACAGGTTGAGGACGCTGGTGTGCTCGCGCGTGTCCGCGTCAGCGTCGACCTGGGCCAGCGCCACCATCGACACATAGTCGGCAAGAGAGGCGATGGAGACTGTTCCGATCTTGCTCGTGTCGAGCACGATCACGACGTGGGACATATCCTCGCGCACATTGGCCCGCAGGCGTCCGGCGCCGCGGACGGTGACTTCCTTGCCGACCACGACGGCCTGGCCGGTATCCGCGTGGACTGTCTGCGTGACATGCCACCAGCGCGCGGGCGCGTCAGATGACTGGAAGGCGCGCAGGGCCTTGCGGCCGAGATCATTGCCCTCGGTGTCGGGCGGCAGGAATGCCTGGAAATGGTCCTTCACCAGTTGCGCCGCCAGCGCGTCGCCATCCGTGCTGGCAAGGATGAGAACGTTGGGCTTGCAGCCGGGCTCGCCGATCTCCAGTCCGATTGCGAGGGCGACGGCGGAGACCTGGTCGATCAGGCGTTGCGCGTATTGCGGCGTGATGTTGACGGCGCCGGCGCAGATCGTGCCGTCCCAGCGCGCAAGATTCTTGCCGGTGGGGGCGGCGCCGACTTCAGCCACGAAGTCGCGCACGGCCTCCTCGATACGTTTGCCCTCGATCACGACCCTGTCGCTGGCGTCGGTCTGCTGGGCGAGGGCGGGCATTGCCGCAGCGGCGGCAAGAAATGTCGCGAGGGTTAGCTGGCGTATCATCGTGGCGGGCTCCGAAGCACTGTCCCCAGAATGAGCAGCAGCAGAGTCCTGCTTCTCCTGACCCGAATAATGCTGTCAAGTAAGACAACAACGATAACGGGAAACGTCCAGATGAGCGCAACTGCGAAACGGGCGGCGGAAGCTGCGGAACATTTCGACGTGCTGATCGTGGGTGCGGGCATATCGGGGATAGGCGGGGCCTATCACCTGACGCACCAGATGCCGGGCACAAGCTTTGTCGTGCTGGAGACGCAGGAGAGTTTTGGCGGCACGTGGATCACGCACAAGTATCCGGGCATCCGCTCGGACAGCGACCTGCACACCTTCGGCTACCGCTTCAAGCCGTGGGTTGGGCCGCCGATCGCGGCGGCGTCGGAAATCCTGAAATACATGAGCGAGGTAATCGAGGAGAACGATCTCGGGCGGCACATCCGTTATGGCCACACGATCAGGAAGGCCGAGTGGTCGGGCAAGACCAACACGTGGACGATCGATGCGTTGAAGGCCAACGGCGAGGCCGTGCGTATCACCTGCGGCTTCCTCTGGATGTGCCAGGGATATTACAGGCACGGAAAGGGCTACACGCCGGAATGGCCGGGGATGTCGTCGTTCAAGGGGAAGATCGTCCATCCGCAGGCCTGGCCCACGGATCTCGATTACACCGGGAAGAAGATGATCGTGATCGGTTCGGGCGCGACGGCGGCGACTCTTGTTCCCAATGTCGCGAACGACGTTGAGCATGTGACGATGCTGCAGCGCTCGCCGACCTGGTTCATTCCGGGGCGCAACGCCATCGAGATCGCCGAGAAGCTGCGCGAGCTGCAGGTGGATGAGCACTGGATCCACGAGATCACGCGCAGGCAGATCCTGAAGGACCAGGATGAGTTCACCCGCCGCGCCCGGGAAGACACCGAGGCGGTGCAGAAGGAGTTGCTGGACGCAGTGAAGCTGTTCCTCGGCGAGGACTATGACATCGCCACGCATTTCACGCCGAAATACCGGCCATGGCGGCAGCGGATCGCCTTCATCCCCGATGGCGATCTGTTCACGGGCATCGCCTCCGGCAAGGCGTCCGTCGTGACGGACGAGATCGAGCGTTTCACCGAGAAAGGCATCCTGCTGAAATCCGGCAAGGAGCTGGAGGCGGACATCATCGTGACGGCGACCGGCTTCGATCTCAGTCCGCAGGGCGACATCGACTTCGTGGTCGACGGCAAGCCGCGCGCGATGAGCGACACGGTGACATATCGCGGCATGATGTTCACGGGCCTGCCCAACATGGTGTGGGTGTTCGGCTATTTCCGCGCCAGCTGGACGCTGCGCGTCGATATCGTGGCGGATTTCGTGTGCCGCCTGCTGACGCAGATGAAGAAGACGGGCGCGAAGCGTGTCGAGGTGGCGATACCCGACAGGCTGAAGGACATGAAGCTGTCGAGCTGGATCGACCCGGAGGATTTCAATCCCGGATACATCATGCGTGGCATGGACGCGCTGCCCCGGCGCGGCTCGGAGCGCGACTGGCAGCACACCCAGGACTACTGGAACGAGAAGGACGAATTCCCGAAGCTCGATCTGGCGGGCGAAGCGTTCGTGTATGACGGCGGGAAGGTGCTGGCTTAGCGCGGTCGCTGGCAGCGTGAGTGGGAAGAGAGCCCCCTCACCCTACCCTCTCCCCACAAGGGGGAGAGGGGTTAGGCGAGCTGGCGTTTGTGTTGTCGAGACATCGAGATTGAGGATGGGGGTGATCCCTCTCCCCCTTGTGGGGAGAGGGTAGGG
>JAVBYB010000070.1 GCA_030824255.1 bacterium | reverse complement strand
TCCCCGCCTGAGTTCCCACGCTCCTGAAAAAGTAGCCAAAGCTGCGCCTCAGATTTCTGCCCCAGCGAAGCTGGAGGTGAGGAACGGTCCGGGACGCGGATGAGTTGGTCCGGTGGACTCATTCAAGTGACGAACGCCCGAAGCGATGGCGGCGGCAGCCAGCCTGATGGCGACGCTGTGTTTACAATTTCTCCGCCAAAAACAAACGCCGGCGGCCCGAAGGCGCCGGCGCAAGTGAGGTCTCTGGGGAAGAGATCGCCAGCCGCCGAAGCGGCTGACGTCGGACTAGAACTTGTAGCGCCCGCCGAACACGAACTCGCGTCCGGTGTGCTCGTAGTTGAGATTGTTGTGGCGGGCCGAATTGATCCAGCGCTCGTCGAACTGGTCGGTAAGGTTGATCGCCTCGAAGGTTAGCGTGAACTGGTCGGTCAACTCATACGAGGCCGAGAAGTCGACATTCAGCACGTCGGCCTTGCCTTCAAAATCGTTGCCGCTCTGCGCCGGAACCAGCGTGAGATACTCATCACGCGACACGGCAGACAAGCGCGCCTGAAACGGGCCTTCCTCGTAATAGAGCGTGGCGCTGACCGATTTCGGCGACTGGCCCGTGAGCGGCGCGTTGACGAAGCCCGCGCCAACCGTCGCCGCGAGAACGTAGGACACGTCGCTCTGGATGTCGGTATAGCTCAGCTGGCCGCCGAAATTGTTGAACGGCGCCGGCAGGAAGACGAATGGCGTCTGCGCCGTGATCTCGAAGCCCGAAAGTTCGCCGCCCGGCGTGTTGACGAAGGTGTTCGTGTCGAACAGCTCGGTGTTGGCGACGCCCGCCGGCAGGAACGCGTCCGGATAGCCGGTCTGGTTGTACGGGATCAGCTGGCGCAGCCGCTGCACGAACGTGTCGATGTCCTTCTGGAAGAAGGCGATCGCAAACAGCGCCTCGTCATAGGGATACCATTCGATCGACAGGTCGAGGTTGGTGGACTCGACAGGCGAAAGGAAGGGGTTGCCCGCATTGATCGAGAAGCCCGGCGGGTTCACGTCGATCGTGCCGCCCGGCGTCAGCGCGGGCAGGGTGGGCCGTGCTATTGTCTTCGCCGCGGCAAAGCGCACCAGCAGGTCGCTGATCGGCTCGAACGAGATATTCGCCGACGGCAGCGTGTGAGCATAGCTGTGATCAACCGTTAGCGGGGCAGCCCCGGCGCCGAGGTTGGCATAGCCAGTCGACGACAATTCCGTCTCGACATACCGCACGCCAAGATTGCCGCGCACCGGCACCGCCCACATATCGAACGCGAAGTCGCCCTGAACCCAGACGCCGGTCGACTTTTCCTCGGCAGACCGGTTCTCGCCCTGGCTGCTGATCGCATCGGTCCGGAAATCGCCGAACGCATTCACGCAATCGCACTCGAAGTCGATGATCTCGTTCAGCTTGTTGATGGAGGGCACGACCCAGGTGGTCGGCGTGCCGGTCGGCAGATCGAGGTTCTTGCCGAACCCGGTCACGCTCGTCGCGTAATCGTCGATCGTGTACCCGCCGGCGACCAGCGCCGCGACAACACTGGCCGGAAGCGCTTCGGTCGTGCGCCGCGATTCCGTGCCGATGAACTCGAACGTCTTCTGTGACAGGCCGCCTTTGATCGTCCACACATCATCCAGCTCATAGATCAGCCGGCCGTCGAACGAGAGGAAGGTATTCACCGCCTTGTTGGGCCGCAGACGGATCAGCGAGGCATCACCCAGCGCCGTCGAGGATGAGAATACATAGTTGTTCGGATCCGTGACGTCGAAGCCGTAGTTGAACTGCGGCAGGTTCGGGTCCGAGTAGTCGTACGAATACCCGTCCACGTCATAGCGTTCGAACGAGAGTGTGGTCTGGTTCGGGTTGTACTGTACGGCCCGCGTATGGCCGACAATCAGTTCGCCTTTCAGCTGGTCCCAGAATTCGTGATCGACGCGCGCAACGTTCTGGAAGAACTCGGTCTCCAGATTGTCACGGCGCTGCTCGACGCGAATGTCCACATCGTTGAACGTACCGGACACAAGCGTGTTGGTGTCATCAACCGTGCCAGTCAGCAGGTCCGTCGCCCGCAAGCCGCTCGCCGCCGTTTCCCGCGCGAAGCTGATCGCCTCAAGGAATTCCTCCTGGCGGGTTTCCGTCAGGTTTGCGTACAGCAGGTCATAGCCGAAAGTGGTCGATTCAAACGGCTGGTACTGCACCGAGAAAGTCGAACCCAGGCGTTCACGGTCATAGCTGATCCGGCCATAACGCGGGATGCGAGGATGGGCAGCGTTGTTGGCTGCTGTTGCAGCGGCCGCGCCCGTCAGAACGCCGCCGGGCGTAGTGATAGGGCCGGCAACCGTCTGGTAGCAGCGGTTTCCACCCACAACCGTGCCCGTGTTCGGCGGCGCCGCGGCGCAACCATCGGCGCTCGGAATGCGGAAACGGCCCGAACTGGAGCCTTCTTCCACAGTGTTGCGCGTGGCGTAGGCCAGCGAGAACAGCACGCCGAGTTGATCGTCCAGGAAGCGGTCGGAGACCAGCATGGTGTAGCGCGGGTCATAATTTTCCGCGAGATCGTTGTAGGAGACCTGCGCGCCGCCGGCGAAGGTAAAGCCGTCATAGTCGAACGGCCGCGCCGTGGTGAGATCCACCGTGGCTCCGAGCGAACCTTCTTCCGTCTCGGCCGATTGCGACTTCGATACCTTGATGGAGTTGAACAGCTCGGAGGCGAACACGTTGAAGTCGAAGGCCCGGTTGCGGTTCTGCCGTCCGTCGCGACCGCCCGTGGTCGCAAGGGCTTCGAGACCGTTCAGACGCACACGGACGAAATCGGAAGACAGGCCGCGCACGTTGATTGTGCGGCCTTCGCCTCCATCTCTGTCGATCTGCACGCCGGGAACCCGCTGAAGGGACTCGGCCAGGTTAAGATCGGGGAAGTCCGCAATATCCTCCGCGGTGATCACATCAACGATCGCGTTCTCTTCGCGCTTCGCCTCGATCGCTGCCGCAAGGCTTTCGCGGAAGCCTGTGACCACCACCACATTTTCTTCGGCTGCTGGTGGTTGTGTCTGGTCCTGCGCCAAGGCTGGGCTGGCCAGGCCAAGTGCAGACGACATCGTAAGCAGGGAGACCCCCGCCCCGAGCCGGGCCCACGATTTCCGGTTGCTCGATTGAGCCATTGTTTCCACTCCCTGATCCTGCCGGACCCGACGGTGCGAGCCTCGGCTTATCGAGCGGGATGCAGAGTCCCCACTCCCTTTATGCTATCGATAGCTACCGGTTACCTCGCTCGCAAGGAAAATTGACACCGGTTTCCTAAAGACACGCATTTTTTTGATCGCGTGATGTGGCGCGCAGCACTGACGACGTTACGGAACGTGCCAAAAGTCCCTGTTTCTTCGCACTTGCGGCAAGGAATCGCCGATTCAAGAAGACACTTGCACGAAGTCTGACACCGGTTACCATAATTGTCAGAACGGACAACGGATCGCCAATGGAAGCGCCTGGATGTTCGCCGTCGCTATGAGCGACAAAAGGGAGGCAGACTGAGCGGATGAGACGTGACCCGCACCGCCAAAAGGGACTGACGCGCCGCGCCGCTGCGCTGTCGGGCCTGTCGGCTCTCGGTCTTGCCGCATGTCAGCGCGATGGTGCGCGCACGCTTCTTTCTAGCGACACACATCCCGCCGGCTATCCCACGGTCGAAGCCGTGCAGGAGATGGGCCGCCTGTTGCTGGAGCGGACAAGTGGACGTCTCGGAATTCGCGTCTATGCTGGCGGGCAACTCGGCGCCGAGCGCGACACGTTGGAGATCACGACATTCGGCGGGCTCGATCTCAACCGCGTCTTCATGTCCCCGCTCAACTCCATCGAGCCGGACACGACCATCCCTTCGCTTCCCTTCCTGTTCCAGTCCAAGGATCATATGCGCCGCGCCCTCGATGGCGCGCCGGGCAGGGCGATCCTGGACAGGCTGGAGCCGCATGGCCTCGTCGGCCTCTGTTATTACGACTCCGGCGAACGCAGCTTCTACAATACACGTCAACCGATCTACACGCCCGCCGACATGAAGGGCATGAAAATCCGCACGCCCAACTCGGACATGACGGTCGCCATCATCAACGCAACCGGCGCCAACGCCACGCCGATGGATCTTGGCGAGGTCTATCAGTCTCTGGTGCAGGGCGTCATCGACGGGGCCGAGAACAACTGGCCTTCTTATGAATCCGGCCGACATTTCGAGGCCGCCCCCTACTTCAGTCTGACGCGCCACACGATGACTCCCGAAGTGCTGCTGATGTCGAAAGCGCGTTGGGACAAGCTTTCGTCAGCCGACCGTGACCTTGTCATGGCCTGCGCACAGGAAAGTGTGCCTTTCATGCGCAGGCTTTGGGACGCACGTGTCGATGGTGCACGCGAGCGCCTGCTTGCAGAGGGCGTCAAGGAGAATGAAGTGACCGACCGCGAGGCCTTCGTGAAGCTGATGCAACCTGTCTACGACCAGTTTGTCGTCACGCCCTTCCAGAAGAAGCTTGTCGCCGACATCGGAGCCATGGCGACATGAGGCGCACAATCAACAGGGTATCGCTCGCCGCTTCGCGTGTGCTGATCGGTGTCGCTGCGGCAGGTCTGGTCGCCATGACGGCCATCATAGGCTGGCAGGTTCTCGGTCGTTATGTTCTCGGCTCCAGCCCGTCCTGGACCGAGCAGGCAGCGCAAGTCCTGATGATCTGGTTCGCCTTTCTGGCGGCGGCTGCCGGCGTCCGCGAAGGCTTTCATATTCGCATTGTTGCGCTTGAGGAGGCGGCCCCGCCCAAGGTGAGGGCGGTGATGCAGGCGATCGGCGGACTTGTCGTTGCCGGATGCGGTCTCGCCATGCTCGTCCTCGGCGGCGAACTGGTGGCGCGCACCTGGAGCCACACCATCCCGTCGCTCGGCCTGTCACGCGGCTTGGCCTATCTGGGTCTGCCGATCGCCGGGGGCCTCATCTTTCTGTTCGCGCTTGAGCGCATGTTCGCGCCCCCGCACACAGCGGCCGTCACGACGGAGATCGATTGATGGAACTTGCCATCCTGATGGTCTCGCTCGCTGCGCTGCTCGCCATAGGCGTGCCGGTTGCGTTTGCGCTTCTGGGCGCTTCGATCGCTTGCTTCGTCGCGCTCGACATCCCACTTGTCGTGATCTTCCAGCGCATGGCCGCTGGCGTCAGCACATTCTCGCTGATGGCCATTCCATTCTTCGTATTCGCTGGCGATCTTATGTACCGCGCCGGCATCGCTGATCGGCTGGTACAGATTGCCGAGGCCGCCTTTGGCCGTTCGCGCGGCGGTCTTGGCTTGGTCACGGTCGGCGCCTCCACGCTGTTCGGCGCGGTTTCAGGTTCGGCCATCGCCAGCGCATCCGCCATGGGCGCGACCCTGATGCCCGCGATGAAAGCCAAGGGCTATGGCGATGATTACGCGGTCAATGTCGTCGCGACATCCGCCATCGTTGGCCTGTTGATCCCGCCCTCGCACAACATGATCATCTTTTCCGCAGCCAGCGGCATCGGCGTGCCAATTGGCGACCTTTTCCTGGCGGGCGTTGTTCCGGGCATCCTCACCGCGCTGTTGCTGGCCATCGCCACATGGCTGGTCGCAGTGAAGCGCAAGTATCCGCGCGGTGTCTTCCCCGGCTGGCGGCCCTTCCTGCGCGCAATCCTTTACGCGATCCCCGGCCTGTTCGCAGCCTTCATCATCATGGGTGGCATTCTCTCCGGAATTTTCACAGCAACAGAATCGTCCGCCATTGCGGTGATCTATACAATTGTCATCGGCGCATTCGCGTATCGCTCGCTCGGCTGGCTGAAATTCCGCGAAGCCGCCGCGCAGTCCGTCCGCATCACCGCCATGGTTCTGATGATCATCGGCGCCGCCACCGCCTTTGGGCATGCGCTTGCGATCCTCGAGGCGCCCACCCAGCTTGCCAGCCTGATAACCTCGATCACCAGCGATCCGATCATGGTGTTGCTCATCATCAACGTCGTCCTGCTGCTGCTGGGCACGTTCATGGACATGGCGCCTCTGATCATCATCACGACTCCCATTCTGCTTCCGGTGGTAATGGCGACCGGCGTCGATCCTGTGCATTTCGGCATCATCATGATGCTGAACCTCGGCGTTGGCCTCGTCACACCGCCCGTCGGGTCGGTGCTGTTCGTTGCGTCCGCCATCGGCAAGACGCGGATGGAATCGGCTCTACGCAGCATCTGGCCTTTCTACGGCGCACTGATCGTGGCCCTCATGCTGATCACCTATTTTCCGCAAATCTCGCTGGCCCTGCCGGCATGGCTGAAGTGAGGATGCGATGCGCCGGATCCTGGTATGCCTGATGGTCGTCTGCGGCGCGGCCTGCGCCACGCCGCAACCCAACGCGCAACCAGGCACGTCCACAGCGGCTAGGGCAGGCGCGCCGCGCA
Organism: bacterium; assembly: GCA_030824255.1. Classification (GTDB taxonomy): domain Bacteria; phylum Pseudomonadota; class Alphaproteobacteria; order Caulobacterales; family Hyphomonadaceae; genus UBA7672. Next base: position 2,312 of record JAVBYB010000070.1, on the reverse strand, counting down.
TGGTCGTGGTGGACGAGCATGATGTGCGTATCGAACAGCCGCCGCCTCACGGCGCGATTGGCATGAGCACGGCCTACCGCATCAGCGACGCCGTTCCCGGTCGCACAATGGAATATCGCCGCCGCACGCTGCATGTCGGCGCCGCCATCGGCGAACACCCGATCAACCATGACGAGGTCTACTACGTGCTGGCAGGTCAAGGCGAGGTCGTCTCGGACGGCGAAAAGCGCCTGCTCACGCCCGGCATGGCTGCCTATCTCTATGACGGAGCCGTGGTTGGTATCCGTCAACTCGGCGAGACGCCGCTGGATCTCATCATCTCTTATCCGCTGAAGCCGTCTGATCCACACCTGCTGGTCGATGCTGACCGGCAGCCGGATGCGGTAATTGACCTGTGGCCGGACGCAGCTCTCGGCGGGCAGGGCGTCACGCTCACCGAGCGCGTGGTCGAGCGCGACAATCCCTTCGGGTTGCTGGATCGCGCCGCGCACGATGTGACGCGGCCGACGCTATCTGTCTTCAAACCGCAGAAGCCCGATGGCTCTGCCATTCTTATCATTCCGGGCGGCGGCTATTCCTGGGTCGTTATCGACAAGGAAGGTTTCGAAGGCGCGCGCTGGTTCAGCCGACATGGCGCCACCGTCTATGTCCTGAAACACCGCTTACCGCATCAGGGTTGGGCCGCAGGTCCCGACACGCCGCTCCAGGATGCCCAACGCGCCATCCGCCTGATCCGTGCGCGGGCGAGCGAAGATGGGGTTGATCCCGCGCGCGTGCTGGTGATGGGCTTCTCGGCGGGCGGCCACGTGGCCGGATCGCTTGCCACCCGCTTTGATTTACGCGCATCGCCTCCCATCGATGCGATTGACCAGATGTCAGCAAGGCCCGATGCCGCCGTTCTGATGTATCCGGTCATCTCGATGAAGCCCGGCGTGGCGCACACGGGGTCGCGCCGCAATCTCCTGGGCGCTGCGCCGTCAGCAGAGATGGCAGAAAAGTATTCGCTGGAGACCTCCCCGCCACGCAACACGCCGCCCACATTCCTGCTGCACGCAGCAGACGATGCGAGCGTGCCCGTCGAGAATTCCGTTCTTCTTTTTTCGGCGCTGAAGAAAGCCGACATTCCCACTTCTCTCCACGTGTTTGAAAAGGGTGGGCACGGCTTTGGTCTGCGGGGCCTTGAAGGTGATGCGCGCCGGGAATGGCCCTCAATGGTGATGGACTGGGGCAGGGATCAGGGTGTTTTCACAGGCCAATGAATGTCAGGTCGGATGGAAGCCGACCAGCGGGCGCATGCCATCACAGAACGGCTTCTGCCCCCTGGCGCCGCCGTGCAGTCATCAAGCGGCCGGCTGCTGCACGCGGTAGATGCCTGTCTGAATCGAACTTGCGGCCCTGCAGACCTGGGCACATAAAAATCGACACTCCGGACTCTTGACTGCACAATTTCCAACAGCCGCGCTGTGTCTGGTTGTTGAGCTTTCGCAATGTCCTGAAGAACGCCCTTTGCGTCTGATTCCGCGTGCGATAGGCCCGTGCGCTTCGAACAAGGAATCGACCATGGCTGACGGCCCTGCCAGCAAGGCCCCGGAATCCGTTGCGCGCGCCGAATGCACTGTCGGCATCGCTGCGACGCGTATTGCGGTGGCCATGGAAAAGAAAAGCGTGCTGGTCATTGCCTCCAGTGATTACCGCGCGCGGGATATCCACGCCGCCTTGTTCGGTGCCGTGCCCAAGGCGGAAATTGTCCTTTTTCCGTCAAGCGACGCCCTGCCGGGCGACTCCCAGCCGCCGACGCCGGCCAACACGGGGGTGCGATTGTCTGCGCTTCGCCGCATCCGCACCCTGACACGCGCAAAGCCGAGGCCGCGCATCGTGTGTGTGACCACGGCGGAAGCCGCCAGCGAAATGCTGCCGAAGCCAGGAACCTTTGACGGCGCCCTGACACGCTTCGCGGTTGGCGGCCGTATCGAACCGGATGCCTTCCGCACTGTCGTCAAAGGTATCGGCTATTTCGAGGATGATCGCGTCGACGAGCCTGCCGAGTTCGCGATGCGCGGACGCGTGATCGACATCTTCCCCGCAAACTCCGACAGGCCGGTGCGCCTTGAGCTGGCGGATGGACGCATCCTGCGTATCCGCGAGTTCGACTCTGTCAGCCAGCGCGGCGTGCGCGACCTGCCGCACATCGATCTTGGCTCTGCAGCATGGCCCGCGCTTCTCGGCCGGACCAACACGCTGTTCGACTATCTGCCGGACACCATCATCGCCATTGATCCGGGCGCTGCCGTTGAGCGCGGCCGCTTTCTGAG